>JAGKUT010000034.1 GCA_021152765.1 Actinomycetes bacterium | reverse complement strand
GGAAAAACAACTTTAATAAAAATGCTTATAGGTGAATATTCAATTACATCAGGTGAGGCAAAAGTATTTGATGTTGTTACAAATAAACTAAATGATTCTATAATGAATAAAATTAGCGCAGTAATGGATAATTTTGGATTATATGAAAGATTAACAGTATTTGAAAACATGGAGGTTTTTGCAAATATTTATAACACTGATAAAAAAGAAATTGATACAATTTTAAAGAAAGTTGAATTATATGATTCTAAAAAGACTATTACTAGTAAGCTCTCTAAAGGTATGACACAAAGATTAATACTTGCAAGAGCTCTTATAAATAAACCAAAATTATTATTTTTAGATGAACCTACAAGCGGACTTGATCCAGCTACTTCATTAAAAATACATAACTTATTATTTGAATTAAAAAAATCAGGAACTACAATCTTTTTAACAACGCATAATATGGAAGAAGCAACTAAAATGTGTGATGAAGTAGCATTACTTCATTTGGGGAAGATAGTTGAATTTGGAACTCCTAAAGATATATGTATGAGACATAACAAATACAATGTTTATAATGTTATTACGAAAGACAATAAAGAAATAACGTTTAAGAGTAATAAAGTGGATTCTAAAAAACTTGCTAAACTAATTGAAGATGAGCAAGTATTATCTATTCACTCTTCTGAACCTACTCTTGAAACTGTATTTATTGAACTTACTGGAAAGGAGCTTGTGTAATGAAACTATACCATGTAACTGCAATATTTAAAAAAACATTAAGAGATATGATCAGAAATAAAAAACAATTATTATTTTTTCTTATGTTTCCTGCAATGACATATTTATTTTATGCAACAATGAAAGATGGTAGAGAAATGTTTCCAACAGTTTTTTTACCAATTAATGTATTATTTTGTTCAATGAATATAATGGCATCAGTAATTGCTGAGGAAAAAGAAAAAGGAACTTTAAGAAGTTTAATTTTTGCTAATATAAAACCATTAGAATATTTTGTTGGAAATGGATTATTTGTTTTATTGGCATCATTAATTAGTTGTTCTTTATTTATTCCGCTAATTAACATATCAGGGATTAATTACTTATATTTTTATGTTTCTATTATTTTGTCTTCACTTTGTTCAATGGTGTTAGGCGCCACTATTGGTATTTCTGTAAAAAATCAAATGGCAGCAAATGGTATGTGTGCTCCAATAACAATAGTAATAGGAATGCTCCCAACTTTTGGTGCAATGAATGAATCAATGCAAAGTATAACTAAATTATTATATTCTACTAGATTTGCCGATACTATCGCCGAAATTATAAATCAAACATCAGTAACTATTGATTATAAAATAATATTAACTTACATAATTAATTTCATTATTTGTATAACAGTTTTTAGTATAGTATATAGAAAAAAGAAATTAGATGATTAGCTTGGAATATTTTGATATTACGATTAGCTATGAGACCAGATAACTTTTATGACTAACTTGGTATTGGATTAGTCAAATATAATAAATGTTATAAATTTAGACAGATTAGTACAAAATCTGCCTTTTTTATGCTATAATTTTAATGATTTTAAAAAGGAGTTGATCCAAATGAACGAAGAAAAAGGGTTTAATAAAACCGTAATCAACTGGTACCCAGGTCATATGGCTAAGACCAAAAGATTAATAAGTGAGAATCTTAATAAGATTGATGTTGTATATGAGGTAATAGATGCTAGAATGCCTTATTCTTCTAAAATAAAGGATATTAAGAATTATATAAATAATAAGCCTGTTATTTTAATTATGACTAAAATTGATTTATGTGATATGAAGGAAACTTCTAAGTGGATGAAGTATTATGAAAAATTAGGTTATAAAGTAATTGGTATTGATTTAGAACATAATCCTAATTTGAAGGTTATATTGAATGCTACTAATGAAGTTATGAAAGAAGTTAATGAAAGACGTGCTTCTAAGGGTATGATAGAGAGAAAGACTCGTGTACTTGTTGTAGGTATTCCTAACTGTGGTAAGAGTACTTTAATTAATAGACTTGCTGGTAAGAAGGTTGTTGGTACTGGAAATAGACCTGGTATTACTAAGGAATTAAGTTGGATTCGTGTAAATGATAATGTTGAGTTATTAGATACACCAGGTATTTTATGGCCTAAGTTGGATCAAGAAAAGGTTGCTTTTAACTTGGCTAGTTTAAGTGCTATAAAGGAAGAAATATTACCTATTTATAATGTTTTTTGTTATATTATTGAGACTTTATATAATTTATATCCTAATGTTTTACTTGAGAGATATGGTATTAGTGAGTTAGATGAAGATATGATTGTTAATATGGATATTATTGGTAGACGTCGTGGATGTTTATTAAAGGGTAATGAAATTGATTATGATAAGGTTATCTCTATTGTTATGAATGATATTAAGAGTGGTATAATTAAAAATATTACATTTGAAAGAGTTAGTGATTATGAATAATGTTTTAAGTTTGGCTTATATAGGTGATGCTGTTTATTCAGTTTATATACGTGAGTTTTTAATTAATAAAGGTATTTGTAAGGTTGATAAGTTACAGAAAGAGTCTGTTAATTATGTTAGTGCGAAGGCTCAGGCTAAGTTTATTGAGAATATGATTAATAGTAATTTTTTGAGTGATGATGAGTTAAATATTTTTTATAGGGCTAGAAATCACAAGGGTACTCGTCATCCAAAGAACACTGATATTATTACTTATAAGTATTCTACTGGTTTTGAGGCAATTATAGGGTATTTATATATGAATCATAATAATGATAGATTAGATGAATTTATTAAGTTTATTTTGGAGGGATAGTTATGTATGTATATGGAAAAAATGTAGCGTATGAAATTATTAATGATGAAAGTAAGATTAAGAAGGCTTTTCTTTCAAAAAAATTTGATGATAAGAATATTATTAATATGTTAAATAGGAATAATATTAAGATTAAGTATTTAGATAAATTTACAATGGACAAGATGGTTGATGGTAATCATCAAGGTATTATTTTTGATGTTGTTGATTATGAGTATTATGATATTGATGAATTAATAAGTGGTAATGATTTGATTGTTATATTGGATCATTTGGAAGATCCTCATAATTTTGGGGCTATTATACGTACTTGTGAGGCTGCAGGGGTTTCAGGTATTATTATTCCAAAAGACAGAAGTGTTAGTGTTAATAGTACTGTTATGAAGGTAAGTACAGGTGCTTTAGAAAGAGTTAAAGTATGTCAAGTTACTAATTTAAGTCAAAGTATTGATTATTTAAAGAAAAAAGGTTTTTGGATTGTTGGTACTGATATGGATGGTACTGATTATAGAAAAATTGATTATTCTGGCAATATTGGAATTATCATTGGTAATGAGGGAAAAGGAATGGGAGATTTAGTTAGTAAGAAGTGTGATTTTATTGCTTCTATTCCTATGAAAGGTAGTATTAATAGTTTGAATGCAAGTGTAGCAGCTGGTATTATTATTTTTGAAGCAATGGGGAGAAGATAATGAAGTATTCTGATATGAATGATTATGAGTTACTTTCTTATGTTTCTGAGAATGGTACTGCTAATGAGATGATTTTTAAGAAGTATAAGCCTTTAATTGTTGAAACTGCTAATAATTTATATGTGTATTGTAAAAAATTGGGTGTTGAGATTAATGATTTAATTCAGGAGGGTCTTGTTGGATTAAATAAAGCTATTAATAGTTTTAGTGAATCTCATGAAACGACATTTTATACTTATGCTTCTAAGTGTATAAATAGAAGTATTATTTCTTATATTGTACGTTTGGGAAGATTGAAAAATAAAGTATTGAATGATAGTGTTTTTTTAGAGTTATATGATGAGGATCAATCTAATGGTTTTGGAAAGTCTTTGGCTGATAATAGTTATAATCCTGAAAATATTTTAATAAGTGAAGAGGGGAAGAAAGAGATTCTTGATATAATTGATAATAATTTAACTGATTTTGAGAAACAAGTTATTAATTTGAAAATAAATGGATTTAAGTATAAAGAGATAGCTGATATGTTAGGTAAGGATGTTAAGTATATCGATAATTGTATTCAAAAAATTAAGAATAAGATAAGATTAAAATTAGATATTTAATCTTTTTTTGTATTATTTTTTTAATAATTATGGTATAATGTATATAGAGTAGGAAAGTATGTAAAGGGGAATGTTTATGAATAACGAAAATTTAATGTATAATCAAGATAATACTAATACTTTTGATTTCAGTAAAAATTGGGATAATGATTTTATTAATGTTGATGATGATGATATTATAATTGGTGCTCCTAAGAAGGAAGAAGAGTCTGATTTTGTTTTTGATAATTCATTTGAAGATGATAGTAAAATATTTAATATTTTAGATGAGGTAGGAGATACTGAAAATAAGTCGGATGATGAGGTAAAGGTAGATACTTCTGATGAAATTAAGTTTGATGATAAGGAAGATATTTCCTTTGATTCGAGTACTGAATTAGATAGTTTCTTTGATAGCATTTATAATGGTGTAGAAGATGCGAATGATTTAATAACTCAAATTAATTTAAAGAAACAAACCCTTGCTGAAACTGAGAAAGAAATAGAAAATTTAAAGGGTCAAATAGATAGAGAAAAAGCTGAGTTTTCTAAGTATATGGATTCTCAAAGACAAGCATTAGAAGTTGAGAAAAAACAGTTAAAGGAAAAATCTGAATTACAAAGACTTCGTTTATCTGAAGAGAGTGCTCAAGTTAAAAATGACGCAGAAGTTAAGAATAATGAATTAGAGTTAAGAGAACAAAAATTAAAAGTAGAGATTGAAAAGTTAGAAATGCAGAAGGCTAATTTTGCTAAATACAAAGAAGTGGAAGAAGAAAAAATTAAAAATGGCTTAGAGAGATTAGATATTGAGAAAGAACAAGTTGCTAAAGAGAAGGAATTAGCAATGCAAACTATAGAAAATAGCAAGAAAGAGTTTGAAATTGAGAAAGAACATTTTGAAAGAATTAAAGAAATAGAAGAGTCTAAGTTAAAAGCAGAAAGAGATAATTTAAATAAGAATTGTGAGAGATTTAAAAGATTAATTTCTGGATTAAGTAATAATTTTAATAGTATGCCAAATGAATAGTCCGTAAGGGCTATTTTTATGTTATAATTTTTATAGGTGATTTTTTATGAAAAGACCAGAATTACTTGCACCTGTTGGAAGTATGGATGCATTATATGCGGCTATAGAGGCTGGATGTGATGCAGTTTATTTGAGTGGAAAAAAATATGGTGCTAGAGTTTTTGCTAATAATTTTTCTGATATGGAATTGATTGATGCTATTAAGTATTCTCATTTATATGGTGTTAAAGTTTATGTTACTGTTAATACTATTATTTATGAGGAAGAAGTAGATGATTTTATAGTGTATATTGATTTTTTACATTCTAATAATGTTGATGCAGTTATCATGCAAGATATTGGTATGGTTGATTTAGTTAGCAAATTATATCCTAATTTAGAAATTCATATTTCTACTCAAATGCATGTTCATAATTTGGAAGGTGTTAAATTTTTTGAAAAGTTGGGGTTGAAACGTGTTGTTTTGGCTCGTGAAACAAGTATAGATGATATTAAGAAGATTAAAAAAAATAGTAATGTTGATCTTGAGGTTTTTGTTCATGGAGCTTTATGTGTAAGTTATTCTGGTCAATGTTTAATGAGTAGTTTAATTGGTGGTAGAAGTGGTAATCGTGGTGCGTGTGCTCAAAGTTGCAGATTACCTTATGATTTAATTAGTGATGGTAAGAAGATTAATAGTGATAAGTATTTAATTAGTACTAAAGATTTGATGACTCTTAATCATGTTGGTGAGTTAATTGAGAGTGGTATTGATAGTTTTAAAATTGAAGGGCGTATGAAAAGACCTGAATATGTTTATTTAATTGTTAGTCTTTATCGTAAAGCAATTGATTCTTATTTAGAGAGTGGAATTGTTTCCATTAGTGATGATGATATTATTTCTATGAAAAAAATATTTAATAGAGGTTTTACTGATGGTTTCTTGTTTAATCAAAAATATATAGCTAATCCTAAAAGACCGAATCATATGGGGGTTGAAATTGGTAGGGTTGTTGATTACAGAGGTGGATATGTTTTTGTTAAGTTAAGTGATGAATTGAATGTTCATGATGGTGTTAGAATTGTTGGTACAAGTGATGTTGGTTTAAGTATTGATAAGATGTTTGCTGATAATAAGGATGTTAGTCATGCCTATAGTGGTGATGTTGTTAAGTTTAAGTGTGATAGTGTAATAAAAGGTTCTTTAGTTTTAAAGACTACTGATTATTTACAAATAAATGAGATAAATGAAAAAATTAATTCTAGGTCTAGGAAAATTTTAATTAATGGTTTAATAAGATTAAATAAAGGTTCTAAAATATATTTAGAATTGTCTGATGGTATTAATACTGTTAGTGTTAGTGATTATTTAGTTGAAGATGCTATTAAGCGTTCTATTAATATAGATGATGTTATTAAACAAATTGATAGATTGGGTGGAACTGTATTTAAGTTTGATAAGTTAGATGTTCAATTAGATGATAATGTTTTTGTACCTGTTTCTTTATTAAATGATATAAGAAGAAAGTGTGTTGATTTACTTGTTTCTAAGAGATTATATGATACTAATTATGTTAAGGGTAATTATAGTATTAGTGTTCCTGATTATGATCATATATGTGAGAAGAGTTGTTTAATTGATAGTGCATCTTTATATGATAGGTATAAAGATTATGATTATGTTTATATTGATCTTTATGATGAGTTTAAAAAATTAGATTGTTCTAATGTTTATTACAAAGTTCCTCGTGTTAATTATAATTATTTAGATATTAATTCTAGAGTTTTAGTGGGTGAAGTGGGTAGTTTATGTAAGTATAATAATGTTGATACTGATTTTAGTTTTAATGTTGTTAATTCTTACAGTGTTGCGTTTTTACATAGTATTGGTGTTAAAAAGATTACTTTGTCTTATGAACTTGATTTAATTAAAATTAAAAATATTATTGATGCTTATCATGACAGATATGGTGCTCATCCTAATTTGGAAGTTATTATTGATGCTTGTGAAGAGGTAATGGTTTCTAAATTGAATTTATTTGATTTTTATCATATTAATAATGGTTATTTAAAGGATAGATTTGGTAATTTATATCCTATTAAAGTTAAGAATAATTTGATGTATATTTATAATTATAAGAGGAGAAATATGGATAGTTTATCATTATATGAAATTGGAGTTAATGTTCTTAGAATTAATGTATAATTCTTGTTTATTTTATGTAGTTGTATTATAATATTATTAGTATAGGAGGGTATATGGGAAAGAAAATTTTAAGTGCAATTGTTATGTTATTAATATTCATTCCTATTTTCTATATCGGTGGATCATTATATAATGTATTTATTTATGTTCTTGGTTTTTTAGCTATGAATGAATTATTAACTGTAAAAAATAGTAAGAAAGAAATTCCTTTAATTATTAAGTTTTTAAG
>JAGKUT010000033.1 GCA_021152765.1 Actinomycetes bacterium | reverse complement strand
GTACTAACTCTTGAACAAATCTTTTATGGTCAATTTTTTTATTAATTATTAATATAGCAAATATTATTACTGCTATTGCTATAAACATCCATACTGTTATATCCATTATTCAGCACCTACATTCTCATTATAGAATTTTGTTCCACTTATTAGGAAACATGTGTTAATAATTACTATTATATGTAATAATACTACCATGTATAATTCTTTAAGTGATTCAATATATGTTGGAACTCCTAGTATAAATTGTACAAGCATTACCATTAAGTATAGTACTATACCAAATTGTACGAATTTTTTATAGAATGCTGCTCTATCGATTCTATCTCTATATACAGATTCTACAAGCATATCTATATCTTGTGACATATTTTCTAGTGATTCACCAGCATCTCTTGAACCTTCATTTGTTATTTGTAGGAATATTTGATGCATGTTTCTTACTATAAAGTAGTCATATTTACTATTCATATATTCTAGTGCTGCATCAATTGTTCCATTTGCATATGACATATCTATCATTACTTTTACATCTGATTTTACTGGATCTTCTAATACTCCTGATGCGTAAACTCCTTCTAGTGATTTTACAAATGCTTGTGTTGTTGCAAATTCCATTATAACGTTTGTTGTGTATACTTGAATTTGCTCAAATATAAATTCACTATATATTCTTTTACATCTAAGGTATGCTAAATATGGAACGAAACATATTGCAATTGCTCCATATATTAATGCAGTTATTATATTATAGAAATATAAGTATCCTAATACTGAAAATCCAACACCAAATATTGCTACTTGTAATGCATATTGTTTTGTTGTATATTCTTGTCCAAGTTCTTTTATTTTTGATCTAACTTCTTTGAATGAATAAGGTGCATATTTGTCATATAAGGCTCCTATTTGTTCTGTTACATATGCTGAAAATTTTTCTCCTTTATTTCTTCTATATAGTAATACATATACTATTATAAAGGCTATTGCTACAAACATTAATTTTTCCATATTACCTCCTTATTATTCAAATACAAAATCGTCTTGTTCTTTTATTTCTTGACTTGCTGGTACGATACAGTCTTCAGGTAGGATTACTCCTTGTGCTGATAAGTAATCTAATAGGTATTTTGAAGGATTTTTCTTTGTTACTTTTCCTTCTATACCTTTTTTATAGATATTATTATATATTGCATTATTATTTTCATCTACATAGAATTCTGTTACTCCAGCAATTTCTCTCACGAACTTCTTTGTTTCTTTGCTTTGGTATCCTCTAATATATACACCTATTTGAACATATCTATAAATTGATTTTAAGAATTGATCAATTTCCTGATTTGTTTCAAGTAAGCTGTACATACGGTTTGGAATTGATTCTGCTTTATCGGCATGTATTGTTGACAAGATGTAGTGTCCTGATGATATAGAGTTTCTTACTGCCATTACGGCTTCTGCACTACGTACTTCGGATAGTAATATCCATTTAGGGTTTTGTCTCATGCAGGCAACTAATACATCTGAATATGATGCAATATTATTTGTCTTCATTGCTACTATATCTCTATGTGGGAATATTCTATCTAAGTGAAGTTCTAGTGTATCTTCTATTGTTATTATTTTTTCATTTTCTTTTATATGTGCTCCTAGATATTTTACGAATTCTGTTTTTCCGGAACCTGTTTCTCCACATACTATTATGTTACAGTGTCCTTCAACGCATTTTAATAGAAAATCGTGTACTTCTAGTGTTACATATTTTTGTTCTAGTAATTTATCTTTTTCCAGTCTTATTTTTGCAGGTGTTTTACGCAAAACAGCAGCTATACCATTACGAGCTACTGAATCGTGTACGAAATTAAAACGAAGTTCTGCACTTTCTGCATCTAGTAGTGGATGAGCAGAGTTGAATGATTTTCCCATTACGTTGGAACATTGGAATGCTAGTTTCTCCATAAATTCATTATTTATTTCTGGATCTTCAATTCTAAATATACCACGTGATAGTGTTTTCAACCATATTTGCCCACCATTACTATATGAGATATCTGTTATGTCGTCTTCTTGTAGATATTTTAAAAGTGGCCCAAAGTCAATTTGGGAGAACATGTTTTCATGCATGTTATCACCTTACTTGTTCTATTGTACTATTAACTGGATCTGTAGATAATTGAACTGTTCTTGCTTTAATGTAGTCTATTAATTCTTGTGTTGTTAATTTTGTTGTTGCGTCTTTGTCATCAATCCAAGCACCATGTTGAATTGGGAACATTTCTACATCAATGTAATTTGATCTTAATAATAGTAGGAATATATCTTCTTTTACTCCGAATACTAGTTTTGATGGTGTTCTTGATCCATCATTAACTTCATAAACGTTTTTCCCATCATCATCTGTTACTGCTAGTATTTCAACGTTTTCAAGTAATTTTCCAAGCATTACTGAACCTTCATCTGATTTTACTCTCATGTAAAGGTCAATTTTATCACCAGGCATTATTCCCCATGCGCTTGATGACTCATTTGAATCTAAGTCAAATGATACGGCAAATTCTCCTTCTTTTAAAAGTGAAAGAACATAATTTGGTAATGCTTCTTTTTCAGTTACTGTTTCCTTGTAGAACATACTTCCTTCAGGAATTAATGTATTATAATTAGCATATTTATCTATTAATGCATCTTGTGAAGTTATTGCATTATCTGATATATATGCTTTTGGAACATCTACATATTTAATCATATCAGATGTTATTTGTGTCCTTGGTTGTATTGTAGTTGCTGCTACTGGAACTTGTACTGGTTGTACTGTTCTTTTTAATTGAAAGTAATATCCTCCCCATAGTATAGCTACTATTGCTATTACACCAATTACTGTTACTGTGTTTTTGTTTTTCAAAAATCTAACTATTGAATTCATAATATCTCCCTTCCATTCTTTTGTTAAATGTTTTGATAGCTTTCTAGTATCATATTTATTATACATTATATGTTCAAATATTGCAAGAACTATATTTGTATAAATTTCTTGTTTTTTTATTTTTCTATAAAAAAAGTGAAACATAACATCTTGTTAGCTCCAAATTTTTCTTTATATTATCTTAATATTGTATATGTTTTTGTTTCTCCTGTTATTGGTAATTTTATAAATTGTCCTAATACAGGAACATCAAATTTCATATATACTAATACCATATAGTTATATCTTCTTTTTATTACTTTATTTCTTAATGCATCATATATATCTTCTCTTTTATATATACAATAATCATATCTGCCGTGTCCACCTTTTGCATTTCCTAGATATAAGTTGTATCCTGATTTATATGGACAGGTATTATATTTTGATGGATTAATTGGATATCCTACTTTGGTTAGATAATCATTAGCTTTAGTATCCCAATCATTTAATTTTGAAGCAAAATCATGTTCTCCTGATTCTTCTGTTTGTTCTATTAAGTTAATTAAGAAATTTTTTGTTTTATATGCTTTACTATATGCCATAGAACCTATTAATAGAGAGAAGAAAATTATTATGAATGTTATTACCATATTTAGTATTAAAGCATTTCCTATTGCACCTTTCATTTTCTAACCTCCATTAATCTATTATTTTACTATAATCCATTATATATCCGCAATATTGTCTTTGAGTATTACCTGTTAAGACATCTGTCGCTGCTACTGCGTTATAGGTTATCTTACCATTTCTATTATCAAATCTATTACTGTAGCCAAGTGTTATTGCCCTTGTTCTATAATCCATATTCGAATTACCTGTAATATGTTCCACAACCAATTGATATGGATTTCTACCGGTTCCATTTGCAGTTTGCATAATTGTATAGCTTTTCAATATTGCATCTGATATTGTTTGTCTTGCTGTTTTATATACACACTCTTTATTAATTTCTCCTGTTACTGTTTCAGTAACCTTTTCTTGACATGTTGTAATTGATTTGTCTTTTATGTATGTCTGTCCATTTTTCTGTTTTTTTTCATATAGCTTATCGTATGATGATGATACGTCCATGTATTTTCCTTCATCAACGTAGAAATTTCTAAATTCATATAGTATTGATGTTTTTGAAAAAAATGGAATTTTAATTAATTTTGATACCACTGGTAACTCCACATACATATATGTATATATACCATATTGATAATGTTTATTTGTCACGCATCCATTTGTACTATCACATTTATATGTTGAATTCATTATCTTATATTTTTCCGCACTGTATGAATTTGTATATTGGTATGCTTCACTATTTTTGTATACAATATTGGTTCCTCTTGAATTTTCAGGAATATCAAGATTATATGAAACTATTGCATAATTCTTTCCTGTATCTGTCATGCAATATTTCCCTTTCCCATTACAATTAACATCAAATGGTGTATTATATCCTATCGTATCTAGTTTTCCTGCAATTTCTTCTGCTGATACGCAATTATATCCTTCATATTTTTCTATTGTTTCAGATATAATTGTATTTGCTCTAAAAGCTTTATAATAACTCAATATTCCCATAATTATTGCTGCACAGGTAAAAATAAATACAATTATTATATTTAAAAGGAATGTATAACTAATGCTTTCTTTCATAATTTCACTCCTTTCTATTCTGTTGTTTCATAGATTGCATCTATTTTGTTTGTTATATTAAAACTAACTTCTTGATTTCCAATGAATTTTCCTTCTTTTGTTTTTACTTTTAGGCTTACTTTTGGTGGATATTCATTTATATCATAGAATTCTACTACATACGTATTTGCTAAAGAGGCATTTTGTGAGAATCTTCTAATAAAACTTTCTACAAATACTTCTCTATTTATTCTTATTGTTTCTCCATCAATCATGTAGGATGCATAATCGAATGCGTCTTGCATAGCTGCTTCTGTTGTTTCTTTTATTAATGTATAGTTTTGTTCACTTGTGTTTGTTACTTTTTGCATAAAAAATATTACTGTTATTATAAGTACTCCTGCACCTATAATAAAAGTTCCCCAAAATGATTCACTCATTTATTTACCTCCTATCCTCCACTATGTGCGGTTTTATCTGCGCATTTGTAGAATTCTGCGTTAAGATAATCTTTTCTATCTATTATTCCATCTTTGTTGGTATCAAGTTTTTTTGCTTTTGTTTGATCTAAGTTAGGGCAATATTTATAATCATAGCATCCACTTCTTGTTACCTCTTTAATATCTCTGTTAATTTGTGTTATTTCCTCTGCTTTAATTGTTTTACATGTTCCTTGTACATTAACATAGCTATTTCTTATGAATTTATCAATACACATTCTTCCTGTTCCTTTTTCACATGTTATATCGTGATTGCTATATGAATGTGACTTATTATATTCTCTTATTTTTATCATTGTAGTTGGTGTCAATGTTACTGTATATATCGGTGCTTTATTATACACCTCTTCTGCATTGACATTTCTATTATTTTGAATATAATCATATACATTATTTTCATTTGAATTTAACCAATTCTTACCAGGTATTCTCGATGTTCCATCTCTTGCAGGGAATGGATTTGATAGTGATATTACTCTAAATTGTGCTGATTGATCTCCTCCTGGTGGTGGTGTAAATGGTGGATTTTCTAGTTCTGATTCAAACTTACATGTATTTTGTTGATCTTCATTTACATTTACTGTGATATTACCTATATTGTATGTACTTAGTTTCCAATTGTTATTAGTTGTTTGATTTGTTGCTGCTGTACTTTTTAATGTATTAATTAATTTAGTGCTTAATCCGAAATTATTATTCAATTGAGATTTTAATTCATTTGTATATTTACCAGGTTCTCCGTCTTCTATTCTTATTGTATTTGCACCTGTTATATCTAATCCAAAATATTTTTCCATAAAGTTAATAGAATTGGTACTGACTATACCTGTATTTAATGAATAATCATTTATCAATATACTTGCATTATTAGTATTGATTCTTTCTTGTATATTATATAGATATGTGAATGATGATGTGTATACATATTTTGTTTGCATACCTTTTTTTATTGGGTATTCACTATATGTTCCTGTTGTTTTAACTTCATTTTGTCTTTTAAAAGTATAATTTGCCCCGTTGAATGTGAATTTAAATTCATCCTGATATTGTTTTGGATTTATATTATCTTTTAGCAAAATGTTCTCCAATAATGACTTATCATTAATTTTTTGTAATGAAAAGCATGTTCTATTTACATTCAATTGTCCTGGAGCAATTGTTTGATAATTATTGCTTATGTATGTTTTATTTTGTAATCTTTTTAGTTCACTAAAATCATATGTTACGTCATCGTAGCAATATAGTTTACGATTTTGAGCATCTGTTACACTATACATATACTTATTTTTATTTTCGTCACTCATATTGTATACACATTCCGATATATCTTTTAATTCTTGTGATTTTGTATTATCCTCTTTAATCGCATATAGTTCCGTATTAAATATAAAATTATTATCTCCACATGTATTAATGTCAATTGAGCATTTTTTTTCTGGAACTTCACTTTCCCATTTTTGAATTTTTATTGTCATTGCACCATATGGATATGTCCCCATTGTCAAAACTGATAATGCTAAACGTACCATATCTTCTTCGTCGCCTTTGGTTACTTGAGCATTAATAAAATATTTGTCGCAAAGTTCTTTCTGTTGTTGCGCCGTTTCATTTCCTTTATTTAACGGTGAATTGTACGCCATCATACCACACATTAAGTCGTGGGCTCTTTCTTTTAGTTCATAGAAGCACCAACCTTTACTTGGATTATCCTTACCTCTATATTTTCCATTAGATAATTGAAATTGTGCTAGTTGAGCTGAAGTACCATCAACTCCATACCATATTCCATTAATTCTTATAGCAGGATGATGAACCGGTTCAATTAGTATGGTATATTTTCCAGAGAATACTTCTTTTGCCTTCTCTTCATCTTCGCTTACTTCCCATTTATCACTATAGCCTGATACATGTAAGAAATAATCCAAAAGGCTCACATTTCCATAGCCTTGTACATAATTTTTTTTATTCATACTTTTGAAATAGTTGGTAAATTTATTTACTAAATTTTGTGTGTTTGATCCAGTTAAATTTTTTTCTTCAATAGTATCTCCAAAGCCCATATATACATAATGAACCTCCATAACATTATTTTCAGGTAGCATACCATTTTTTACTCTACTACTTCCTAAAAATGTTATGTGGCTTTCATTTGTATTTTTAAGATTATAAAACGCTGTTGTTGTTTGTGTTTTTTCTCCTCCAATTTTACCATTTGTTTTGGCTTTGATTGTCCAATTTTCTTCTGATACATATTTTACTTCATTTTCTTTATAAATATTTTGTACTGATGGTCCATAATCTCTTGCTGGCTGATATGGTCTTATTTCTACTGTTTTCGTACCTTCTACTCTTTGAAAATTTTCATCTAAAAGTGTTAATCGTAATTCAAAAGCTGAATATCCTCCTACACAACCGCCATCTCCACAATCATTTCCTCCATAATCTTTTATTTCAGCAAAGGCATCTCCTTGTGTTTCAATGGCTGTTGCTGAGCCTAATTGTGGTACAATAGGATCTGCAAATACGGTATTTGTTTTTAATATTAACATAAAAATTAGTATATATGTTATATATTTTTTCTTTTTCATCATAT
>JAGKUT010000032.1 GCA_021152765.1 Actinomycetes bacterium | reverse complement strand
TAAAATGACAGAAAAAATAAAAGAAATAATTCAAAATAGAGACATAGTTATACCAAGACTTCTATTTATGAATTATAAAGCCTTAGAACTAACAGAACAAGAATTAATACTAATTATATATATACTAAATACAAGTGAAATATTTAATCCAAAACAAATAAGTAATGACTTAAATATAACATTAAATAATGTAATGGAATTAATGGAAGACTTAACATCAAAAGGAATAATAAAACTTGAACTAAAAAAAATAGGCAATATTAGAAATGAATATATTAATTTAGATGGATTATATGAAAAACTAACATTTAAAATATTAAATAAAGAAGAACCAGAAAAACAATCAAATATATATTCAATATTTGAAGAAGAATTTGGAAGACCAATATCCGCAATGGAAGTAGAAATAATAAGTGCATGGATAGAAAATGGTACTAGCGAAGAAACAATAAAATTAGCGCTTAAAGAAGCTACATATAATGGAGTAACTAACTTAAGATATATAGATAGAATAATAAGTGAATGGTCAAAAAAAGGAATTAAAACACAAGAAGATGTGGAAAAATCTAGAATGAACTTTAGACAAAAAAAAGAAGCAAAACCTAAAAACGATATATTAAACTATGACTGGCTCAACGATAAATAAAATTGAAAACTATCTAGATGAAATAATTCCAAACCCTAAATGTGAATTAAACTATAATAAAGACTATGAACTATTAATTGCAACAATGTTAAGCGCCCAAACAACAGATAAAAAAGTAAACCAAGTAACAGAAATATTGTTTAAAAAATATAAAGACTTAGAAGAATTATCAAATGCTGATATAGAAGATATTAAAAAAATAATAAAACCAATTGGAACATACAATGTAAAAGCTAAAAATACAATAGAAATAGCTAGTATCTTAAAAGAATTAAACTATGTACCAAATGATAGAGAATACCTAGAAAAACTACCAGGAGTAGGAAGAAAAACAACAAATGTAGTATTAAGCAATATATATAATGTTCCATGTATTGCAGTAGATACACATGTAGAAAGAGTATCAAAAAGATTAGGACTAGCACCTAATAAAGCAGATGTGAGAAAAGTAGAAGAAATACTAACAAAAAAAATAAAAAAAGAAAGACTATGTAGAATGCATCATCAATTAGTATTATTTGGTAGATACTACTGTAAATCACAAAATCCACAATGCGATAGTTGTAAACTAATTAGTATTTGTAAACATCAAAAGACAAAGTAATTTTGTCTTTTTTAGCACTCACACTTGACAAGTGCCAATAATAAGAGTAACATAATCTATGTGATAAAGGAGGATATATATGAAAAAACAATTTAAAGCAGAATCAAAAAAACTATTAAATATGATGATAAATTCTATTTATACAAATAAGGAAATATTCTTAAGAGAATTAATATCAAATTCAAGTGATGCATTAGACAAAATATACTATAAATCACTTACAGACAATAATATAAAAATAGATAAAAAAGACTTAAAAATAAGAATAGAAAGAGATACAGAAAATAGAACATTAAAAATCATAGATAATGGTTGTGGAATGACAAAAGAAGAACTTGAAAATAACTTAGGAACAATCGCACAAAGTGGTTCATTAACATTCAAGGAAGAAAATAAAGACCAAACAGATGTAAATATAATAGGACAATTTGGAGTTGGATTCTATTCAGCATTCATGGTTAGTAAAAAAGTAGAAGTTTTATCTAAATCATATAATAGTGATAAAGCATACATTTGGATATCAGATGGAGAAGATGGATACGAAATAAAAGAGGCTAAATCTGAAACACTTGGCACAACAATAACTCTATACCTAAAAGATGATACAGAAGATATGAATTATAGTGAATACTTAGATGAATATAAAATAAGATCTATAATAAAAAAATACTCAGATTATATAACATATCCAATAATAATGGAAGTAAATAATAGAGTACTAAAAGAAGGCTCAGATAGTGAATATGAAGATAAATTAGAAGATGAAACACTAAATAGTCAAATACCACTATGGAAGAAAAATAAAAATAATATAACAGAAGAAGAATATAATAATTTTTATCAAGATAAATTTTTTGACTATGAAAAACCATTAAAAGTTATACATACAAATGTAGAAGGACAATGTAGCTATAATTCAATACTATTCATACCTAGTCACGCGCCATATGATTTTTATACAAAAGAATATGAAAAAGGACTACAACTATATACAAATGGTGTATTAATAATGGAAAAATGTAGTGACTTACTACCTGACTATTTTAGCTTTATAAGAGGTATAGTAGATACACAAGACTTACCATTAAACATTTCAAGAGAAACATTGCAACAAGATAAAAACTTAAAAATAATTGCTAAAAGTATAGAAAACAAAATAAAAAATGAATTAACAAATATGTTGAAAAATGATTTTGAAGAATATAAAAAATTCTTTAAATCATTCGGAACACAAATAAAATTTGGAATATATAATAACTATGGAATTGATAAAGATAAGTTAAAAGATTTAGTATTATTCTATTCATCAAATAAAAAAGAACTTATAACATTAAAAGAGTACGTAGATGATATGAAAAAAGATCAAAAAAATATTTACTATGCAAGTGGAGAAACAATTGAAAAAATAGATAATCTTCCACAAGTAGAACAAGTAAAACAAAAAGAATATGATATTCTATATTTAACAGATTACGTAGATGAATTCACAATACAAGCACTTATGGAATATGAAAAAAAGAAATTTATGAATGTATCATCAAGCGAACTAGATTTAGAAACAAAAGAAGAAAAAGAAAAGACAGAATCAAAAAACAAAGAATACAGTGACATATTTAATTTAATGAAAGAATCATTAGATAACCAAGTAACAGAAATAGAATTCACAAATAGATTAAAAAATCATCCTGTATGTTTAACAACAAAAGGAAATATATCAGTAGAAATGGAAAAAGTAATAAACGCTATGCCTACAGATGAAAAGATAAAAGCAAGCTTAATACTTGAAATAAATAAAAATCACGAAATAGCAGATAAACTAAAAGAGTTATATGAAAACGATAAAGAAGAATTAAAAAAATATACTAAAATATTATATGCACAAGCAAGATTAATAGAAGGACTACAAATAGATAATCCTACTGAAATAAGTAATCTTATTTGTGAAATAATGTCAAAATAAAACCGAGGAATAAATCCTCGATTTTTTATTTAACTACAACATTTCTTGTTAATGTTTGACTAGCACCATTGTATTTAACATCATAAGTAATTGTATATTTTCCAGGAGCATTAAATTTAACACTATCAACATGTTGACCGTTAACACTAATACTTACACTATCAGGGTTAACAGCAGTACCATTTTCAGTAACTTTAACACCTTCATCATGATAATTACCAACAGTAGTACTTACATCAGCCTGACCCTTCAAAGTGAACTTAATATCTTTTTTAACTTTACTAATATCAACATTAACTTCAACACCACCACTTGATAAAGCATCATAATTTGCATATGTAGCTTTAACAACATAAGTAGCAGAACTTCCAGCACCAGCAGGAGCGTTACCACTATATGATGTACCATTATCAACTGTTTTAATAAGTTCTAAAGAACCACTAGGACGTTTTAAATAAACTTTATAAACAACATTACCTAATACATTATTATTAGTACCTATAACATTATCAACACAAGCACCTACATTCTTACAAGTAGAAGAATATAGACCAGCATAATAATCTCTATTTAATGCATTAGGAGTAGGGATACCATCCCAACTTAAATGTATTTGATTATTATTAACAGATCCTTTTAAATTAGATACATCACCAAGTGGAGCAAATCTGTCAGAAACTTTAGTTGGTTCAGTTCCAGCTTTAAATAATTCAGTAACCTTCATTCCATCAGGTGTATATTGACTAGGTAATAATCCATTACCTGGAGAATCCTTTTCAACAGTTACACTAACAACACTGTTAGGTCTTGAAAAATTAGCTGTACCAGTAAATACTCCATTGATAAGTGCCGAATATAATTGAGTATTACCATGACCATGATTATAGAATTCTGGATCGATTTCATCATAACCATACCATAAAGCAGTAGCATAATCACGACAAATACCAGCAACCCATAAGTCATTAACTGCATCATATGGTAAATGATGTTCAGCCATTGTTTCATCAGAGTAGTTAGATGTACCAGTCTTACTACCAAAAGATACACCATTAACATTATTATATCCAACAGCCCAACCAGAAGTAGTAACTAACATATCAGCTACCATGTAAGCAGTTGATTCTTCCATAACTTTAGTTGTTTGAGGTTTATATTCATATACCTCATCACTATTTCTATAAACAATCTTAGTAAATGTATAAGGTTCAGTATAATATCCACCATTAGCAAATGCAGCATAAGCAGCAGCAACAGTAAGTGGAGATTCACCATTATAAGCACCGATAGCATGTGCTTCATGAACTCTACCATCTTCTAATTCAGGACTAAGTCCTAACTTTGTAACAAAATCAACAATATTTTCATTATTATTTTCTTGGAAAGCCTTCAATGCAGGAATATTTCTTGAAACTCTTAGAGCTTCACGCATAGTCATTAATCCATTATATCCGCCATCCCAGTTTCTAATAGGTGTTCCACCAGAATAAGTATAAGGTTCATCATAATATAAATGATATGTAGAAGCATTTTCAAATTCAATTAATGGACCATAATCATATAAAGGTTTAGAAGTAGATCCAATTTGACGTTTAATCATAGTAGCATAATTATAATCTAATCCTTCACGTTTTCTACCAGCACCAACTGCAACAACCGCACCAGTGTTAGTATCTATAACAGCAATACCAGCCTGAACTTTTTCATTTTCCCAATTAAAATTAGTTCCGTTCATTAAACTAGTAACATATTCTTGTTTACCAGGATCCATAGTTGTATAAATTAACATAGGTGTAGTATAAGGACTAAGACCACCAGTTTTCTTTTGAACATCCTCAACAACTGTATCTATAAAATCCTTATATCTAGGGTCAACCTCATCATGACCATCAGATTTTTTCTTTTGCAATAATTTATCAACAGTAAGTTTAGAAGCAATCTCACGTTCTTCCTCAGTTATATAACCATGTCTTACCATTAAGTTTAAAACAGTTTGACGTCTTTCCTCAGTTTTTTCAGGATATAGAGTAGGGTCATATGAATTTGGAGCTTGATAAATACCAGCAAGTAATGCAGCCTCTGCTAAATTTATGTTATTAACAGATTTACCAAAATAGTTTTGACAAGCCTGTTCAACACCATAAGCACCGCCACCCATATAATATGAGTTTACATAAAACTCCATAATTTCTTCTTTAGTATAAGTTTTTTCAATTTTAAATATTGATAAATAAATATCAGTAAATTTTCTCTTGATACCCTCAAAACCACTAGAAACATCAGAAGTATAAGCATTCTTAGAAACTTGCATTGTTAGAGTAGAGGCACCACCACCGCCACCACCTAAAACTTGACTCATTGAAGCTTTTAAAAATCTAGCAGCATTAAAACCATTATGTTGGAAGAAAGTTGAATCTTCAGTCGCAACAATGGCATCAATTAAAACTTGTGGCATATCATTATAAGTTATTTTCTCACGTTTTTCAGTACCTAACTTTGCGATTTCTTCACCATTAGGCGCATAAACTATAGAAGACTCTTGAGTATATAAATTTTTAGGATCAAAATCAGGAGCTTCCTTAACAATCATGCTGAAGAAAATCCACATAGAAATGATAACTGAAACAATACCAACTAATAAAGCAATTAATATAATTTTAATTATTAATTTTTTCTTAGACCCTTTCTTAGTTTTTGTACCTTTAACTTGTTTACTATTCTTAGAACTAACTTTATTGCTTGTTTTACTAGTACTTTTAACTATATTTTTCTTATTAGAACTTTTCTTAGGACTAACCTTTTTCTTACTATTTGTCATACTACCTCCTTAAAATATAGACTATCAATTACAGAAATATAATCAACCCGAGGATTATACCTGTCTAATATTAAATGACCTTTCTCTTTAAAAAATGAATAAGGAATAGATTTTCTATCATTATTATCTAAAAAAGAAAATAAATCATTCGCATCCAAATAATATGTCTCATTAAAACATATGAATCTTACTATTATAAATGCAATGCCACCGTGATTAATTATGCTTCTTAAATGATCAATCTGATGTTGATGTATGTTGGAAAGGGGAAAACTAGTTTTACTTTTAGTTTCCTTAGCTTCAAAATCGATATATTTACCCTTATAAATACCATTATAATCAGTAGTCGAAGGAATTTTAAATCTAGCCTCTCTTATAATCGCATCAGATCTGCTTTTATAATCAACCCTGTTTATAGTAATAGGAGTAGGTTTCTTATGAACAATCGCAATATCATGAATTAAATAATAATTATTAGTATCATTTAAATCATTCTCTAAAGTCATACCACGATTTCCATAATATACATCTTTCTTTTTTTCTACACGTACACCTGCTGGATAATGCATAATCTCACCATAATAATTATACTAAAATAACTATTATTTTTCAAGAATTAAATACACTGGTTCTAATATTTTCTAGTTTTGTCGAATTTGTAGAAACAAATATTTAAAAATGATAACATTAACTTGCGAGGTGATAAAATGGATAAACACCACATGGAAAGCATATTAAGCGATATGATAAATGATATAACATATATTAAAATGGAAACATTATTCAATAAATTTAGAAAAGAAAAAAACATAAAAAGCTAAGAATAAAATCTTAGCTTTTAGTATTTTGTTAATCTATATAATGAAACACTTGGCTTATTAAATAATCTATACTTAAAATTTGTAGTACCAATACCATTTGAAACATATAAAGGACTTCCATTAATATTATAATACCCATTATAATATTTTTTTGAACCATTTTTTAAAAATAATTTTTTAATAATTGGAATATTAATTTGACCATTTAACGAATGCCCAGATAAAACTAAATTAAACTTATTTTCAAAACTATCTATTGAATCAGGCTCGTGAATTAATAAAATATTAAATAAATCAGATTGAATATCTTGATTACTTATATTAATAGGAATATCACCTTTATAAAAAGCATTAACAGAAGTATTAGTTAAATTAATAAAACCACTAGAATTTATAATACCATCAAATAAATCATTATCAGAATCTCCCTTAATCGCATATTTACCAATAGAAGAATTAATAGAACCAAGAGATTCAATAATTTGATTCTTTGTTTCATCATCAACATTAATACTTATCAAGTCCCCAGTAAAAACCACTATATCAGGTTTTAATTTATTAATAGAAGAAACAATTTCTTTTAAATATCTAATATCAACAGTATTGCCATAATATAAATCACTAAATTGAACGACTTTAACACCGTGAAAACTATCAGGTAAACTTGAATCAGTAACCTTATATTCATAAACCTTTAAACCAGTAGTTGCTTTAAACCTACAATATATAATAATTAAAAATAAACAAAAAATAATACTTAATATAATTGAAAAAAACTTTTTCCACTTAAAAATTTTTTGTACTTGAGTTTCTTTTTCATCCTCTATATTATCAATTTTAATATCCATACTATCACCATTATAATTATATACTAATCAATCAT
>JAGKUT010000031.1 GCA_021152765.1 Actinomycetes bacterium | reverse complement strand
ATCCCCTGCCGCATCAAGTTACAACAAATTCAAAAATTTTGAAGAAAAAGGAAACTATTATAAAAATGTTTTGTAATTGTTTAATTATGTGTTATAATACTTTTGTTTGAAATGGGTGACTTTATGAAACAGGAAAATATTAGGAATTTTTCAATTATTGCACATATTGATCATGGTAAGAGTACACTTGCTGATAGAATACTTGAGATTACTGGTGCCATTAGTGAACGTGAGAAACAGGATCAATTACTTGACAGTATGGAGTTAGAGCGTGAACGTGGTATTACTATTAAATTGAATGCGGTTTCTTTGAAATATAATTATTTAGGTGAGGAATATTATTTACATTTAATTGATACTCCAGGTCATGTGGATTTTACATATGAAGTTTCTAGAAGTTTAGCTTCTTGTGAGGGGGCAATTTTAGTTGTTGATGCTGCTCAAGGTATAGAGGCTCAGACTTTAGCTAATTTATATTTAGCGCTTGATAATAATTTAACTATTATTCCTGTTATTAATAAAATAGATTTACCTAATGCGGATGTTCCTAAGGTTAAGAAGGAATTGATGGATACTTTTGGATTTGATGAATCTGATATTATTTTAACTAGTGCGAAGAATGGTATTGGTATTAAGGAATTGGTTGAAGAGATTATTGTTAAGATTCCTGCTCCAAAGGGTGATGTTAATGATAAGACTCAAGCTTTGATTTTTGATAGTTATTTTGATTCTTATCGTGGTATTATTGCTTCAGTTAGGGTTGTTAATGGTCGTATTCGTGTTGGTGATAAGATAAAGATGATGGCTACAGGTGCAGAGTATGATGTAGTAGAGTTAGATATTTGTACTCCTCATGAAAAACCTGTTAAGGAGTTATGTGCTGGAGAAGTTGGAATTGTCAGTGCTTCTATAAAGAGTATTAGTGATGTTAAAGTTGGAGATACTATAACTTTAGCTAATAATCCTTGTATTGAACCACTTCATGGTTATAAGCCTATGAAACCAATGGTATTCTGTGGTATTTATCCAATTGAGTCTCGTCGTTTTCCTGAATTACGTGAGGCTTTAGAGAAGCTTAAGTTGAATGATGCTTCTTTGGAGTTTGAGCCTGAAACTAGTCAAGCTTTAGGTTTTGGTTTTAGATGTGGATTTTTAGGTTTATTACATTTAGAGATTATTCAGGAACGTATTGAGAGAGAGTTTGGTATTGATTTAATTGTTACTTCTCCTTCGGTTGTTTATGATGTATTACTTACTGATGGAAGTCATATAATGGTTGATAGTCCGGCTAAGATGCCTGAGCGTGTTAGAATTAAAGATATTGAGGAACCTTATATTTTAACTAATATATTTGTTCCTAGCGAGTATATCGGACCTATTATGGAGTTATGTCAGGATAAGCGTGGTAATTATGTTTCTATGGAATATTTAGATACTAAGCGTGTAAATATTCATTATGAGATTCCTTTATCTGAGATTGTTTATGATTTCTTTGATAGGTTAAAGAGTGCGACTAAGGGTTATGCTTCTTTTGATTATGAATTAATTGGTTATAAGAGTAGTGATTTAGTTAAGATGGATATTTTACTTAATGGTGAAATTGTTGATGCATTAAGTGTTATTGTTCATAAGGATTTTGCTTATAAGAGAGGTAAAGCGATTGTTGAGAATTTACGTAAGCTTATTCCACGTCAACAGTTTGAGGTTCCTGTTCAAGCTTGTATAGGTAATAAAGCAATTGCTCGTGAGACTATTAAGGCTGTTAGAAAAGATGTACTTGCTAAATGTTATGGTGGAGATGTAACGCGAAAGCGAAAGTTACTTGAAAAACAAAAAGAGGGAAAGAAACGTATGAAGATGGTAGGTAGTGTTGAAATACCTCAGGAAGCATTTTTATCTGTTCTTTCTATGGATGAGGATTAGTATGGATTATAGAAAAGTTGTAGAATATATTGTTGAGAGTTATGAGAGTGGTAAGTTAGTTACTGCGCTTGATGCTTCTATCAAGTTCGATTGTTCTGTAAGTAGTATAAGAAAGTATATTGCAAAGTTGAAGGTTTCTACTAATCCAGCTGATAAGAAGTTATATGACAGTTATTTAGTTGTTTCCAGTATGACTAGATTAAGGGGTCAAATTCTTGGTGGAAAGAAAGGCAAAAGGTTGTCGACATTTTCTAGTTCTGATGTTTCTGATTTGTGTGATTTTATAGTTGAAAATGATTGTACATTAAGACAGATGGAAAAAATATCTGGTATTCCTAAATCAACTTTATATGAGAATTTATCTAAACTTAAAGATTCTAGGTTGCAGGATATTTATGATGAACATCGTCGTAATTCTTTGAATGATTATATGAATGATGTTGAGAGTAATTTAGAATTTCATTCTGTTGGAAGTGAAATATCTAAGAGATGTACAAGTAAGAAAAAATAATTTTTTTGGAGGTTTTGGTTATGCATAAAATAGATGCACGTAGTGAAGAGGAAAGAGTTTTATCGAAGAGCATGTACAATATGTACATGAGTTCTGAAAATATAAATGAGTATAATAAAAAGGTTAAAGAAATTTCTGATAAGGAACATAAAATTGGGTCTTATTTAAAGTCTATGGTTTTAGTTTATGTTGAAAGGTATGCGACTGATGAAGAGGTTGGTAAATATGAGCGTAAACGTCAGACAATGACTAATCGTATACCTAAGTATGTAAAGTTTTGTGAGGAATTATTTAAGGTTGAACCTGATGAACGTATTGATTATGTTGATTCAACAGGTGAGAGTTATGGTAAGGTTATGGAGTACTTAAATAAGTATAGAAATTGTCATAGAGTATATTCACATCTTGTTGATGAGTTTTATGATAAATATTCTATATTGATGGAAGAGCGTAGAGAAAAAGAAAATGATGAGCGAATTCGTAAAAATTATAAAGAAGCATGTAAATTTTTTGATGAAGAAATAATCGCAAAAGGTCATTATAGTATATCTGATTATGTAGATTATGTAGATGAAGAAAATAAAAGATGTATGCGTTCATACGCAAGCACTAGAAAAAAGAAAATTACCGATCGTAATCCAGATGCATGGAAATGTTATTTACGTAAGATGGAATTAAATAGAAGAGATACTTATGTAATGTGGAAGGAAAATATTGATTCTTTTATTGGTAAAATGGTTGATGGTTTTTATAATAATAAACCTGCTGACGTGATTGATTATTATATGGCTGTAGGTAATATTTCTTTTAGGAAGTTTAAGGAAATATGTAAAGGGCATCTTTCTACATCGGTCATATCATTATTTAATATTTTTATTGAACCTTATATGAATATGGAAAATAATGTTGAAATTGAGGATTATTTCAAGATTAATTATACTAATTCTGAAACAGGTAAATCTGCTTCTGAGGATGAAAAAATATGTGTATATGAATTTTTAAAACATAATAATATACCTGAAGTATATTTTCCTATTGCGGTAAATAAGTATTTAAAAGGTGATTTGGATATTAAAGTTAAAACACTAAAGAAAGAAATCTAGTTTTTAGATTTTTTTTTTGTTATAATTTTTTTAGGTGATTTTATGTCAATATACATTCATATTCCTTTTTGTGATAATATTTGTTCTTATTGTGATTTTTGTAAGGTATTTTATAATTCTAAATTAGTTGATGATTATTTATGTTCTTTGAGTAATGAAGTGGATAAATATTATAAAGGTGAGGTTATTAATACTATTTATGTTGGTGGTGGAACTCCTAGTTCTTTAAGTTTGGAACAGTTAAATGTTTTATTTAGTATTATTAAAAAGTTTAAATTAAGTGATAATTATGAATTTACTTTTGAGTGTAATATTGAAAATATTAATTATGATAAGTTGAAGTTTTTATATGATAATGGAGTTAATAGGTTAAGTATTGGTGTTCAAACATTTAATGAAAAATTTTTAAAATTTTTGAATAGAAATCATACTAGTGATTTAGTTGTTAGTAAGATTAAGTTGGCTAAAGAAATTGGTTTTAGTAATATAAATATTGATTTGATTTATGCGATACCTGGTGAGACTCTTGATGATTTGAATCATGATATTGATATGTTTTTAGGTTTAGGTATTAATCATATTTCTACTTATTCTTTGATTTTAGAGGAGCATACTAAGTTATATGTAGATGGTGTTTCTAATATTGATGAAGATATGGATAGAAATATGTATGATCTTATTTGTGATAGGTTATCTAGTAATGGTTTTAATCATTATGAAATTAGTAATTTTTCTAAAGAAGGTTTTGAATCAAAACATAATTTAGTTTATTGGAATAATCTTAATTATTATGGTTTTGGATGTGGTGCATCTGGATATATTGGAAATATTCGTTATGATAATACTCGTAGTTTAAATAAGTATATTATTGGTAATTATAGATTAAGTGAGGATGTTCTTGATAAAAATGTTATTATAGAAAATGAATTTATTTTGGGTTTAAGAAAAGTTAATGGTATAAATATTTGTGATTTTAATAAGAAATATGGTAATATATTTTATGATGTTGTTAATAGATTAATTAAGGAAGGTAAATTGATTAATGATGGGAGTAATATATATATAAATCCGGATTATATATATGTTTCTAATTCTATATTGGTTGATTTTATAGGTGAGAAGTATGAATAAGGTTGATGTTTTTAAGAAGGAATTAAGTTATATTAAAAATGAGAAATATGTAGAATGTGCGAAGAATATGATTGAGTTATTGCCTGATTATTTTTTTCAAGTTCCTGCAAGTAGTACTGGTAAGTATCATCCTGAGTTTGCTCAAGGGGATGGTGGGCTTGTAAGGCACACAAAGGTAGCTGTTAGGATATGTTATGAGATGGCTAGTAATAAATGTATTGGACATTCTTTTAAAAGTGATGAGAAGGATTTAATGTTGATTGCTTTAATTATGCATGATGGTGTTAAGTCTGGTATTCCAAAGGAAAAGTATACTCGTGTTGATCATCCTTTATTGGCAGCAAAGTTAATTCGTGATAATAAGGATAAAATTGGTTTAAGTGATGATGAAATAGATTTTGTATGTTCTGTTATTGAGAGCCATATGGGTGAATGGAATACTGATTTTAATGGAAATGAAGTTTTACCTGTTCCTAAGAATAAGTATCAAAGATTTGTTCATATGTGTGATTTCTTGGCATCAAAGAAGTTTATTGAGGTTCCTTTTAGTGATAATGATATTGTAGGATAAGTGTTTTTATAATACTTATCTTTTTTGTTTCAAAATGCTTTACACAAACAAATGTTTTTTGATATAATTGTTATAGTATGATAGGAGGGTTTATATGAGGATAGAACTTAAGAAAGGTGAAACTGAGCAAGAGGTTAAAGATAGAACAAGATTAGTTGCGACTGCTGGTCAAATATCTCATTCTAGTAAGGGTTTATTTGATTTATATGAGGATAGAATTGATTTTGAGGATAATATAAAAGCAATTGGAAGAATTGTTGGTAGTGGTCATACTTCTATAACTGAGCATGATCAATTAACTTTGTTTATAACTGATGTTACTCCTGTGATTGAACAGATATTGATTGGTCAACGTTTAGCTTCTTTTACAATTAAATCGAGAAGATATGTTGATTTTGGTGATTCTGGATTTCATACACCTGATTTTAGTTATTTAAAAAATGGTGCTGAAGTTAAGGAAAAATATAATAATCATATGAATTATTTATTTAATACATATTCTGAAATGGTTGATTGTGGTGTGCCTAAGGAGGATGCAAGATTTGTTTTACCATATTGTTTTCACAGTCAAATTGCGATGAGTTTAAATACAAGGTCTTTGATTAAATTGATTGAGTATTGTACTATGGGATCTATGAGTGATATAGATGAGGTTAAGGAATTTGGATTGAAATTGTTAGAGATTTCTAAAGAAAAAGTTCCTTATTATAAAAAGAATTATGATAGTATTGAGAAACAGATTAATGATGGTGTTAAGAAGTATAATGAATTAGATTTTTTAAATAAGTATTGTGATGGTAAATATGATATATTGAGTAATCCTAAATTGATTGGTTATCAATCTGATTTTGGTGATATTGATAGAACTATTATTGTTAGTTGTATTATGAATAGATATCAGTTAGATTATGATAAAGCTAATATTATTTATGATAAGTTAAGTATTTCTGAGAAAAAAGAGATAATGGAAGCAGTATGTTTAGCAAATGAGAATAGAGAACTTGAACAGGTTTCATTTAGATTTGAACTTCCTACTACTTTAGCTGGGTTAACTCATTGGACAAGACAGAGAATGCATGCATTATTGATCCCTGATTTTTTACCTATATATGATTTAAATAATTATATTGTTCCTGATACTATTAAGGAAAAATGTTTAGATAGATATAATGAAGCCGTAAATAAAAATATTCAAGTATATAATGAACTTAAGAGTATGGGTGTTTCTGATAAGGATTTAGTATATTTTAATTTGAGTGGTACATTGATTAATGTTTCTACTAATATTAATGGTAGAGAGTTAATGTGGATAAGTAGATTAAGATGCTGCAAGAGAGCTCAGTGGGAGATAAGAGAAGCAGCTAATGAAATGGTTGAATTAGTTCAAAAGGAATCTGAATTATATGGTAAGTATTTAGGTGCACCTTGTGGTGTTGTTGGAAAGTGTCCTGAGGGAAAGCATTCATGTGGCAATCCATATGTATATAAAAGGAGATAGATTATGAAGGGTAAATTAATTGTTATTGAAGGTACTGATTGTTCTGGTAAAGAGACTCAATCTAATTTATTGATTGAAAAGTTAAAAAGTGATGGTATTAGGATTGAGAAGTTTAGTTTTCCAAATTATAATAGTCCAACTGGTAAGATTATAGGTGGACCTTACTTAGGTAAGAGTTATATTTGTGATGGTTGGTTTCCAGAGGGAGCTCCTAATGTAGATCCTAAGGTTTCTGCTTTATATTATGCTGCTGATAGACTTTATAATATTGATAAGATTAAGTTTTTACTTGATAATGGTGTTAATGTTATATTAGATAGATATGTTTATTCTAATATGGCTCATCAAGGTGGTAAGTTAGATAATATGAGTGATAGGAATTCTATGTATGATTGGTTGGATAATTTAGAGTTTAATTTACTTAGTTTACCTAAACCTGATATAAGTGTCTTTTTACATATGCCTTTTGAGTTTTCTTTGATTCTTAAGAAGAACAGAGAAGAAGATATGGATCAAAATGAAAAAGATAAAAATCATTTGATTAATGCTGAAAATGCTTTTATCGAATTAGCTAAGAAATATGATTTTTATACTATACAATGTAATGATGGGGATAGAATTAAAACTATTGAAGAGATAAATATTGATTTATATAATTATGTTTCTAATAAAATAAAGATGGATTAGTTTCCATCTTTTTTCATATTATTTACTGGTGATAATATGTTTATTGCTCATCGTGGGAATAATGGTATGGGTTTTCGTGAAAATAGTGTTTCTGCTTTTATAAATTGTTTTAATACAAGTTATATTGATGGTGTTGAGATGGATGTAATGTTAACTCTGGACAGTGTTGTTGTTGTTAGTCATAGTGATTTATTTGAAGGTAAAGTTATTAGTAAGACTAAGTATTCTAAATTAGGTGTTGATAGTTTAGATTATATTTTATCTTGTTTAAGTAATAAGAAAAAAATAATCATTGATGTTAAGGGTAATGATTTAGGTATTGTTGATAAGTTATATTTTATTT
>JAGKUT010000030.1 GCA_021152765.1 Actinomycetes bacterium | reverse complement strand
TCATTATATTCAATTATTGAAAAATTAAAGGATTATTATAGTGATAATTCTTATGAATCTATTTATAATAATTTTGATTTTAACAATTATATTAATTATTTGCTTTTTGTATCTTTGATTTCAGGTAGTGACAATTTGAGTTATAATAGATATTTGTCTTTACAGAATAGTAATTCTAAAATTCTTATAACTCCTTGGGATATGGATTTAACTTGGGGGTTAAATTGGTCTGATGATGCTGATTTACATAGTGTTTTTTCGATGGAGTCTAGTTCTGATATTAATTGGATGAATGAAAATATAACTAAAAATATGGATTCTAAAACGTTATCTTTAATGAAACAAAGATATTGGGAATTAAGGAAAAATGTTATTACTATGGATACTATTAATGGTTATTTAGATTCTTATAAAGAATTGTTGGTTAATAGTGGAGCTGCTAAGCGTGATAGTGAGCGTTGGTATGAATATGATGTTGAATTTGAGATTGAACAGATTCGTGAGTGGGCTAGAAGAAGAATTGAATTTTTAGATGAATATTTTAAGTGAAAACTTCTATTAATTTAGGAGTTTTTATTTTTTATTTATTTTTTATATGGTATAATATTAAATTGTCAGGAGGTAGTTATGTTTAGGTTTGAAAAAAAATATATTTTAAATAATTTACAAGTTGAACAATTAAAACATAGATTGTCTCCTATAATGAAATTAGATCCTATTTTATCTGGTAAAGAATTTTATAGTATTAGAAGTTTATATTTTGATGATTATAAGGATACTTGCTTGAAACAGGTTATAAATGGTATTAGTGAGAGATATAAGTATAGGATTAGATTTTATAATGGCAATACTGATTATATAGTATTAGAGAAAAAATATAAGATAAATAATATGACTAAAAAGATTAGTTGTGAAATTACTAAGGAAATTGTTGATAATATTTTAAATGGTAATTTTGTTATCAGTAAAGATAATGATAAGTTATTAAATGAATTTTATTTGATGATTAGAACTAGGGGCTTTAAACCTGTTGTAATTATTGATTATGATAGAATTCCTTATGTATATGATGCTGGATGTGTAAGAATTACTTTAGATAATAATTTATCTTGTAGTTATGATTTTGATAAGTTATTTTGTGATGATATTTTAAGAATTCCTTTAATGGAAGAGGGTAGGACTATATTAGAGGTAAAGTATAATGATTTTATTCCTGATTATATAAGGTTTTCTTTGCAGTTAAATGAGTTATATAGAACAAGTTATTCTAAGTATGGTAATGGAAGGCTTGCGATTAAAAATTATGTTGGAGGTAGTTTATGAGTTTTTCAGATATTTTTAAAAAGAATTTTTTAGAGAATTTTACAGGTAATATAAGTATTCAGATGGTTATTGTTACTTTATTATTTGCTTTAGTTTTTTCTTTAATTGTATTTTATGTATATAAGTTTACAAGTAAAAATACAATTTATTCAAAGAGTTTTAATGTTACAATGTCTTTGATTAGTATTGTTACTGCTGGTGTTGTATTATCAATGCAAGCAAATATTGTTGTGTCGCTTGGTATGGTTGGAGCACTTTCTATTGTACGTTTTAGAACTGCTGTTAAAGAGCCTAGAGATTTATTATTCTTATTCTGGTCTATTAGTAATGGTATTATAATAGGTGCTGGAGTATATTCTTTAGTATTTATAATGGCTATTATATTAACTATTGGTCTTTTAGTATTTGATTTATTACCTGCTAATAGAATTCCTTATTTATTGGTTGTTAATTTAAATAATAATGATGGTTATGATAAGATTGTTGATACATTAGCTGTTTATGACGCTAAATATAAAGTTAAATCAAGAAATGTAAGTAAGAATAATACTGATATAGTTTTTGAATTAGCTTGTAAGGATACTGATGCATTAGTTGAAGATTTAAGAAAAATTAAAGAAATAACAAGTTTTAATTTGTTAAGTCAAGACGGAGAATGTCAATTTTAAATAGTAATTTACTTTACTATTTTTTTTAATTATTTTATAATTATTATAGGGGTTAGTTAGAAAGAGGTGAGTACCCTTTAAGGGTTTTGATGAAGAAGGTTACGATTTTAGCTTTACACCTTGGTTATGGTGGTATTGAGAGAGCTATTACTGATTTAGCTAATAGTTTAGTAGAGAATTACAGTGTAGAAATTGTTTCTACTTATAAGGTTTATGATGAACCTGTTAATAGATTAGATAGAAGAATAAAAGTTAAGTATTTAACTCTTTTAAAGCCTAATAAGAAAGAGTTTAAAATAGCTTTAAAGAAGTTTAGGTTAATAAGTGCTTTTAAGGAAGGTATTAAAAGCATTAAGATTCTTAAGTTAAAAAAAGAGTTAATGATTGAATTTATTAAACAATGTGACAGTGATGTTATTATTTCTACAAGGGATATTCACAACGAATGGCTTGGTGAATATGCTCGTGAAGGTGTTTTAAAGATTGGATGGGAACATAATCATCATCATGGTAACGAGAAATATGCTAAAAAGATAATTGAGAGTTGTAAAAATTTAGATTATTTTGTTCTTGTTTCTAAGGATTTAGCTAGTTATTATAAGGAACGTGTTAATCCAAAGTGTGTTTATATTCCTAATTTGGTTTCTAAAGCAGATGTTACTTCTGATTTAAAGAGTCCTAATTTAGTTAGTGTAGGAAGACTTTCTAAAGAAAAGGGTTTTATTGATTTGATTGATGTTTTTGCTTTGGTTCATATGATGTATCCTGAATGGAAGTTAAATTTAATTGGAGATGGAGAAGAGAAAGATAAAATTATTTCTAAAATTCATAAGTATGGATTAGAAGATAGTGTTATCATGCATGGATTTTTAGATAAGGATAAGGTTGGAAAGATTTTATCAGAGTCTTCGATATATTTAATGACATCTTTTACTGAATCTTTTGGAATAGTTTTACTTGAGGCATTTAGTTATGGTGTTCCATGTGTTGCGTTTGATAGTGCGGAAGGTGCTAATGAGATTATAAGTAATAATTGGGATGGTTATTTAATTAAAGATAGAGATATTGATGAAATGGCAAAAAGAGTATGTCATTTGATTGGTAATTATAGCAGAAGATTTATAATGGGTCAGAATGCTATTAAGAAGGCTAATAAATATTCATTAGAAGAAGTAAGAGAAAAATGGATTAAAATTATAAAGTAGGTGGGTTATGAAAAGAGTATTATTCATTTCTAGTACTGGTGGACATTTAAATGAGTTATTACAGTTAAGAAAGACAATGAAAAAATATGATTCTTATCTTATTACTGAAAAGACTAAATCTACTGAAGGTTTAAAAAAAGAATTTGGTAATAAGGTTAAGTTTTTAAAATATGGTACTAAATCACATTTGAGTTATATTTATATTTATCCTTATGATTGTATTAAGAGTTTAATTTATTTTATTAAGATAAGACCTAAAGTTGTTGTTACTACCGGGGCTCATACTTGTGTTTTTATGTGTTATTTAGCTAAGTTATTTAGACGTAAAGTTATTTATATTGAGACTTTTGCGAATATTCATTCTAAGTCTATGAGTGGTAAGTTAGTATATCCTATTGCTGATATGTTTATTGTTCAATGGGAGAGTATGCTTAAGCTTTATCCTAAGGCTATATATGGAGGTTGGATATTTTGATTTTTGTTAGTTTGGGTACAAATGATAAAAGTTTTAAGAGACTTTTGGATAAGATAGATAAGGAAATAAGTTTAGGCAATATAAAGGATAAAGTTATTGTTCAGTCTGGTTATACAAAGTATGAAAGTAAAAATATGGATATTATTGATTTAATGCCTATGGATGTTTTTAATAAAAATATTTCTGAGTGTGATATTTTGATTACTCATGGTGGTGTTGGTACTATTTTAGATGGTTTAAAGTTGGGTAAGAAAATAATTGCTTTTCCAAGGCTTGCTAAGTACCAAGAACATGTTAATGATCATCAAGTCGAAATTATTAATGAGTTTTATGATTGTGGATATATTTTAACAGGTGAAATGGATGATTTAGTTGATTTAATTAATAAATGTAAAGATTTTAATCCAAAAAGTTATATATCTAATAATTATAGATTTAATAAATTAGTTAGAGATTATATAGATAGTTTATAGGAGGTTTTTTATGAAAGTTTTAGTTACAGGTGGGACAGGTTTTATTGGAAGTCACACTTGTTGTGAGTTATTAGATGCAGATTATGATGTTGTTGTTATTGATAATTTTTCTAATTCTAAGTCTGATGTTATTGATAAGATAAAGAAAATTACTGGTAAAGATTTTAAATTTTATGAGGGAGATGTTTGTGATAAAAGTCTTTTAAATAAAATTTTTAGTGAGAATAAGATAGACGCAGTTATTCATTTTGCTGGATACAAGGCTGTAGGTGAGAGTGTAGCTAAACCATTAATGTATTATAGAAATAATATTGATTCAACTTTGAGTTTATTGGAAACTATGAATGAGTTTGGTTGTAAGAAAATTGCTTTTTCTTCTAGTGCGACTGTTTATGGAAAACCAAAAAGTTTACCTATAAAGGAGGATTTTAGTTTATCTACTACTAATCCTTATGGTTCTACTAAATTAATGATTGAGGATATATTAAGAGATTTATATGTATCTGATAATGATTGGAGTATTGCGATTTTAAGATATTTTAATCCAATTGGTGCTCATAAGAGTGGTTTGATTGGCGAGAATCCTAATGATATTCCTAATAATTTAATGCCTTATATTGTTAAGGTTGCTACTGGTGAATTAGAGTGTCTTAGTGTTTTTGGTAATGACTATGATACTCCAGATGGAACTGGTGTTAGAGATTATATTCATGTTGTTGATTTAGCTAAAGGCCATATTAAAGCTATTGAGCATATTTTAAATAGTCGTGGTGTTGATGCTTATAACTTAGGCACAGGACATGGATATAGTGTACTTGATTTAGTTAAAACTTTTATGGATGTTAATGGTGTTAATGTTAAATATAAAATAACTGATAGACGTCCAGGAGATATAGATGCTTGTTATGCTGATCCTAGCAAAGCACGTGATATATTAGGTTGGGAAGCAAGACTTGGTATTGAGGATATGTGTAGGGACGCTTATAATTTTGTAAAGAATGTTAAAGAAGACTAGTTCTTCTTTTTTGTTTGTGGTAAAATTAATATGGTAGATGTATATGAAGAGTATTTATTTAGTAATGTCGCAGACTGGTTCTATGTTATCTAGAACTATTAAATTAATATCTGGTAAAGATTATAATCATATTTCAATTTCTTTGAATGAGAATTTGAATTATATGTATTCTTTTGGACGCAAAAAACCTTATAATCCTTTTATTGGTGCTTTTGTTATTGAGGGAATAGATATTGGTACTTTTTTGAGGTTTAAGGGTACAGAATGCCGTGTTATAAAGATTAATGTAACTGATTTACAGTATGAGTTATTGTGTTCTAATATTTATGACATGATTGAAAATAGGAATGATTATAAGTATAATTTATTGGGTTTGTTTTTGGCTGCATTTAATATTCATGCTAGTTTTGACAACAAGTTTTATTGTTCTGAGTTTGTTAAATATATAATGGAAAAGTCTGATATCGATGTTTCTGTTTTACCTGAGATTACTCATCCTACTGATTTTATGAAGTTAGATAATGATGTTTTATATGAAGGGTTACTTCATAATTATTCTAAGTGTTATAAGAGGTGAATCAAATGTATTATAAGAAAAGTGTTAAGAAAGTACTTGAGGATTTAAATACTAATATAGATGGTTTAAGTGAAGAGGAAGCTAGTAATAGATTAAATAGTTATGGATTTAATGTTATTTCTGATGATAAAAAGGTTAGTAAGTTATCTTTGTTTTTGAAACAATTTCAAGATACGATGATTATAATGTTACTTATTGTATCTGTTATTTCTTTTTTTTACTCTTATTTTATGCATGAATCTTATACTGATAGTATATTGATTATTTTTATTGTGTTTTTAAATGCATTGATGGGATTTTTTCAAGAGTCAAAGGCTGAGGCTTCTATTAATTCATTGAAGAAAATTAATACTTGTAAAGTTAAGGTTAAGAGGGATAATGTTATTTATTTGATTGATTCTACTAAATTAGTTCCTGGGGATATTATTATTCTTGAGGCTGGTGATAAGATTCCTTGTGACTGTCGTGTTATTGAAAGTACTAGTGCGATGGTTGATGAATCTATTCTTACTGGTGAGAGTATTCCTGTTAATAAGGTTAGTGATGTTATCAAAGAGGATGTCATTATAAATGATCGAATTAATATGGTTTTTTCTGGTTGTAGTTTGGTTCATGGGAAGATTGTTGGTGTTGTATGTTTTACTGGTATGAATACTGAGCTTGGTAATATTGCGTCTTCTATAACTTCTAAGAAGGATGTTCCAACTCCTTTACAGTTAAGAATTAGTGAGATTAGCCGTAATTTATCTATTATTGTTATATTTATTATTGGATTTGTATTTGTTTATAATATTTTATTTTTACATAATGATATATTGGATATTGTAATGCTTTCAATTTCTTTAATGGTTTCTGCTGTTCCTGAGGGGTTACCTGCAGTTATTTCTATTTCTTTATCTTTAGGTGTTAAAGAAATGGCTAAGAAAAATACTTTGGTTCGTACTTTATCTTCTGTTGAAACTTTAGGTTCTGTTGATATTGTTTGTTCTGATAAGACAGGTACTATTACTAAGAATCAAATGAGTGTTGTTAAGTGTTATAGTGATAATGGTTATTTATGTAATGATTTAATGCGTGATATTATGGTTTTGTGTAATGATTCTGAGTATTCTGATGGTAAGTTTATAGGCGATCCAACTGAGACTGCGTTAATGGATTATGTTAGTGATTCTAAAAAAATTGTTTCTAAGTATAGAAGAATTGTTGAGGTTCCTTTTGATTCTGAAAGGAAAATGATGAGTACTATTAATGCTTATGAAGATGGATTAAGAATGTTTGTTAAAGGGAGTTTAGAGTCTATTTTAAATTGTTCTACTAGTTATGTTGTTAATGGTGAAGTTTTAAAGTTAGATAAGGATAAGAAAAAGGAATTATTTTCTATTGAGAAAGATTTTTCTAGTGAGGCTTTACGTGTTATTGGATTTGCTTATAGAGAGGTTAAGGAGTCTGATATCGATGATGATAATTTAGATTTAGAGTGTAATCTTACTTTTGTTGGTATGGTAGGTATGATTGATCCTGAGCGTGATGGAGTAGTTGATAGTATTCGTGAGTGTAAGAGTGCCGGTATTATTCCTATTATGATTACAGGGGATAGTTTGAATACTGCTTTAGCAATTTCAAAAAATATTGGTTTATGCAGTGATGATAGTGAAGGTATTGAGGGTAAGGAATTGGCTAAGTATTCTGATTCTGAAATGGTTAATTTAGTTAAGAAGTATAGGGTTTATGCTCGTGTTAGTCCTGATGATAAGGTTAGAATTGTTAAGGCTTGGCAAAAAAATGGTAAGGTTGTTGCGATGACAGGGGACGGAGTAAATGATGCTCCTAGTATTAAACTTGCTCATATTGGTATTGGTATGGGACAAGGTGGTACTGAGGTTACTAAGAGTGTTGCAGATGTATTGTTACTTGATGATTGTTTTAATACTATTGTAAGTGCTATTCGTGAAGGTAGACGAATTTATGATAATATTAAGAGTGTCATTTTATATTCTTTATCTAGTAATTTTGCAGAGTTATTTATTGTAATTATCGGTATGTTTATGGGATTAAATATTTTGCTTCCTATACAAATATTGTTTATTGATTTATTTACTGATGCGATTTTATCTATTTGCATGGCTTTTGAGAGTGCTGGTAAAAATATTATGAATGTTCCACCTCACAAGTCTCGTAAGTTTTTTACTCCTTTTATGACTACTTTTTTAGGTGTTTCTGCAGTGGTTGAATGTGCTTTAATATTTATTGTTTATATGATTGGTTATAAGAATTTTGGTTTTGAAAGTGCTCAAAGTATGGCATTTTTATGTTTAATTGTTCAAGAAATGGTATTTGCTTATAACTGTCGTAATTTACATGATCCAATTATTAAGCATGGATTATTTAGTAATAAAATTATGAAT
>JAGKUT010000029.1 GCA_021152765.1 Actinomycetes bacterium | reverse complement strand
GATAAATATAGTTATGAAAAATACAAAAATATAGTTTGTGATAGTATAGATTATTGTTTAGATAACAATATCTATGATAGAGATTTTTTAAAGTTTGATCCTAATAAAAAATATACCTTTGATATTAATTTAGGATATGGCGAACAACATTTTAAATCTACTATTAAAGACGCTTTAGGATTAGCTATTAATTATGAAAGTGATCTTGGTTTTAATGGTACACTTCTTATTTCGCCTCTAGGTTTTGAATGGGAAGAAAATAATAGATTTATAGAAAAATGTGTTGGCCGTGAAAATTTAAGTAGTCCGGGCAATATGTTTGGTTGGTTTTTACCATATAGAAATCAACAATCAAAACAAATTGAATGGATTAAAGAAAATACAAAAGATATGAAATTATAAAGGGGGTTATAATTTGAATATAGAATTAGACAAAGAATTAATTAATCGTTGTAATAATCAAAGTATGTATAATCGTGGTAGTCATATTCAAGATGACGCTAACTTGGAATATAAACAATTTTTAGAAAAGTATAAAGATCAAAAATTAAACAGTTCTCAATTAGAAATATTAAGTAAAAGAAAAGAACAATTTAAAGGTTTGCTTACTGATGTTTATAACGAATATTTAAGAATTAATGCGGGATTTGTTCCTATTACGGTAGCTGGTCCAGCAAATTATCCAGTTGATAAGATGAATAAAATATCTAATAAAATGGATAAAACTATCAATGAAATTGATGATAAGATTAAAAAGTTTTATAAAAATACTGATGATATGCTAAATAAAGCTTACTCTAAAGATGAAATATTATCTAAATATAGAAATGGATATAATGAACCGATTAGTTCAGATGATCCACTTGCTAAAGAAAAATTAGAAGCTAAATTAGAATATCTAAAAGAAAAACATAATTCATATAAAGATTTTAACAAGAAAGCTAGACAAAGTGGTACAGATCAATTACCACCTTATGTTTTAGCTAACTCTAATCAAAATATTAAGTCTGTTGAAGATAGACTTAAAACATTAGAAAGAATGAATAATATTGAAAATGGCGGTTATTATTTTGACGGTGGCGAAGTTAAGTTTGATAAAGAAGATATGAGAGTAAAAATATTTTTTGATGAAAAACCTGATGAAAAAACTAGAAATGATTTAAAGTCTCACGGTTATAAATGGTCGCCTAAAAATATGGCTTGGCAAAGAAAACTTACACCAGACGCTATATATATGACTAAAAATTTATTTAAAGATATTGGAAGTTTAGAAATCAAATTAGTTGCTGATTATACTAAAACAATGTAGGTGCTAATATGGTACAAGTATTAGCGGTACAATTAGAGTCTGCTAGTTGGATTAAAGACGCAATCCGTTCTGTCTTTTGGTTTTTAGCTAAAGGTGCTTTAACATTATTAGACGGAATTTTTTTAATTATTGATGATATATGGAAATTTAAGTTTTTTGATAATGCTTATGTTAATAAAATTTACTCGTCTGCGATTATTGTTGCTTGTACGTGGTTAATACTAAAGGTTATACTGGAATTAATAATGAGATATTTTGTAGATCAAGAAGATAATTCATCACCTACCAAAGTATTTAAAGGTGTTATATTTGCTATTGTTATGATGTTTTTAATACCACCATTATTTAACTGGGGATATGACTTATCTTCTAAAATGACACAATACGTTGTTTCAGTATCTTCTAATAATACTGGTAGTGCTGTATCAATAGAATCAAGTATGTCCTCTATGATTTTAACTGCGTTTGCTGATGATGATAAAATGGAAGAAAAAGATAAAAAGTATTTCATAGAACATTGGTGGACGGTTGATTATAATGATGTTGTTGATGACGGATTATTTGATAGTGGTAAATATAAATATAGTTTTAGTACATTTACCATTTTTTTAGTTGGATTATTAGTCGCGGTACTTTTATTTTTTATAGGAATACAAGTTGCTAAAAGAATAATAGAACTTGCTCTGTATAAGGCCATAGCACCTTTTGTTTGTACATCATTAGTTTCTAATAGATCACATTCGTTTGAAGTGTGGTGTAAAGGTGTTATGGGTACTTTTCTCGTCACGACAGTACAATACCTTTGTATAGGTATATTATTTAATGTTTACGGACAAGTAGCTAGTGAAACAAGTTATGTAATGTCATCAATATTAATTGTTATAGGGGCCTTATTATTTATAATTTCATCACCACAATTAGTATCTGCTTTACTTAATGCAAATACTGGAGCTACTGCAAATATGAGTGAATTACATTCTTTAACTGCTTTAGGTACAAGTATGATTGCTATGTCTAGGTATGGTAAAACAGTAGATAATTCTTCTAACTCTAATAGTAGTAATGACAATTCCACTTCTAACGGTGGTAATGATAGTTATTCTGGTGGCGTTGATCCAAATATGAATTCTAATAATTCATCTTCTAATTTAGATAGTTCTAATACTTCTAATAGCGAAGATAGCAACTCTAATTTAAGTGATAATGAAAATTCAAGTGTTGATACTACTTCTAATGATAGTGGTAGTGATATAAGTTCTAATGATATTGGAACAGATGATTTATCTAGTACCATAAATGATAATATCAATATGGATACTGCTACATCTCTATCAGATAGAATAGATGTCTATAAAGATATGACAGATACTAATTATTCTTTAAATACATCATCAACACCTATTTATAAAACTAATATTGATTGGGGGAAAATAAATGTATCTAATACCGAAGAACATAAAAGTTAAACGTGAGATTTTTCGCGGTTATGGTGTTAAAGAAATTGTTTTGTTAGGTTTTTCTATTTTGATAGGTTTTATTCTTTCTAAATTTTTTGGTACTGGACTTGTGAAAGTATTTTTATTTTCATTTTTTCCAATACTTATGTTTTTACTTACTTTACCTATGCCTACTGGTAATGGGAATATTTTGGGTATTTTAATTAAAATGTTTAAATTTATGTCTAGTCAAAAAAAATATAAAAAATACAGTTAAGGGGGTTATATAAATGAATAAGAAAAATGATGAAGCTTATATTGCACTTCTAAAAGCTAAACAAAATATAGCTGAATATGCAAAGCAAAAAGTTAAAAATCCAGATTGGGTACCTTTCTATAATGGTATCGTTGAAAGAATTGATGATATTATTGTAGATTATGCAATTACTACTAAAATGTCTAATGATGAAATACTTGATTGCTTATATGAAGTTGGTGCTGATGATAAAAAAAGTATTTTCTATGATACTTATATTATGTTAAAAGAAGAAAATAAAGATTTTTAAGGGGGTTATAATTTGAAGAATAAAAAGAAAAAATCCAAAAATAAAAAGATTGATAAATCTATTTTAGAATGGCTACCTTTTAAGGAAGTATGGAATGATTTGTTGTTTTTAGATAATGATAAAGTTGTAGGAATTATAAAAGTTAATAGTATCAACCTACAACTTTTTTCTAATGAAGAACAAACATCTAAAATATTTCAATTTAGAAAAGTATTATTAAGTTTAGAATATCCTTTTAAGATACTTGCTTTAGATAAACCTGTTAGCTTATCGGATCATATAGAAAACTTAATATATCTTTCTAACTCTACTAATAACGAAGAAAAGAAAAAACTTTTAGATGAAGATATTAAATACGCTGATACTATTATGAATAATAATCTTGTTAATAATCGTGAATTTTATTTACTTATTGATGAAGATAAAGATAATGTTAAATTATTAAAATCAAAGATTAATGATATTGTATCTCAATTATCTAATATTGGTCTTGCTTCAGAACAAGCTAAAACTGATGATATAAAAGAATTATTATTTACATATCTTAATCCTACTTCATCACTTGAAGTCTTTAAGCAAGATTCAAGTTTAAAGTCATTAAAAGAAAAGATCGCACCTATTGCTATGAAATTTAATGATAAAGATATATTACTAGGCGAATGTTATGCAACTTCTATAATTGTTGATAGTTTCCCCTCTTATGCTAGGGGTAGTTGGCTTGGTATGTTATCCAATATTAAAAATACTCGTATGATGATTTCTGTTAATCCTATGGATAATGTAGAAGTTAATAAAACTCTTAAAAAAGGTATGACAGAAACTAGAAGTAAATATATAAATACAAGAGATAGAAACGATCAAATAGTACTCAAAAATCAGTTAGAAGATTACGAGAAACTTACTAATAAAATGGATCGTGAAAATGAAAAAATGCTACAGATGTCTGTAGTATTTTTTACTTATGCTGATACACAGGAAGAACTACAAAAAAGAATAAAAGAAATTAAATCTGCTTTAAGTAGTTTAAATCTTCGTGGATCACAATTAATATTCGAGCAAGAACAAGGATTAAAAACTTGTTTACCAACGTTAGAAATGCCATTACAAGATAATTTTGGCCTACCTATGCCGACAACTACGGTAGCGGCTTCATTCCCTTTTGTTTTTGAATCTATACAAGATGACGGAAATTCTATTATACTTGGGGACGATATAAATGGTGGCCTTACATTATTTGATTTATGGAAAAGAACTAATAAAAGAACTAACTCTAATATGTGTATTATTGGAAAGTCAGGAAGTGGTAAATCCACTCTTATTAAGAAGTTAATACGTGGTAATTATGCTCGTGGTGGTGGTAATAAAAAGATTCGTATATTGTGTATTGATCCAGAACGAGAATATAAAGATTTATGTCAAAAACTTAATGGAAATTGGATTGATTGCGGCAGCGGATCTGGTTATATTATCAATCCACTAGAAATTAAAAATTCTGCTAATGATGAAGATAATAATGTAGCTGTTATAAAACATTTACAAACATTTAGAACGTTTATTAAATATTATTTTAAAGATTTAACAGAATTAGAACTTACTAAAATTGAAGAAATATTACTCCGAACATATAAGAAAAAAAATATTGATTTGAATACTGATGTTAGTAAATTAACTTCCAAAGATTATCCTATTATAAGTGATTTCCATAATGAAATAGTTAAAGAATTAGATAAAGTTAAAAATGATAAACGTGTTAATGATGATAATGTTAAGTCATTAGAAAAAATAGAAGCTATCGTTCGTCGTATGGCTACTGGTGTTGATAGTAAGTTATGGAATAATTACTCAAATATAGATTTGAATTCAGATTTAATAGTCTTTGATATCCATACTTTATTAGATAGCGACGATACTATATTAAGAACTCAATTCTTTAATATATTATCTCTTTGTTGGCACATTATTAGTCAAGACAGAGACGAACAAGTAATACTTATGGTTGATGAAGCACATCTACTTATTGATCCAGAAAATAAAGACGGATTAGAATTTTTAAAGCGTACTTCAAAAAGAATTCGTAAGTATAATGGTAGCTTGGTAGTATGTACTCAAAATATGATTGACTTTACTTCTCCAGAAGTTGTAAGGTACGGTCAAGTTATTGTAGATAATTCGGATTATCAAATAGTGATGGCTCAAGGTAGTGAAGAAATTATATCACTTCAAAAGGTATTAAGATTAAGTGAAAACGAAAGAAGATTTTTACAAACTGCTGGTAAAGGTCAAGCATTATTTGTTATAACACACGATAAAAGAATTCCTATCTTCGTCCATTTAAGGCCAGAAGAAAAAGAATTATTTGGTAAAGGTGGCGGACGCTAATTAAAGATATTGTTAGTACTGTTATGAAAGGAAAATTGATTATTGCTTTACTTCCTGTTGCTTTAATTGTATTTATAGTTTTAATTATTTTAGCAATTATAGCGGCTTGTTTTGGAAATGAAGAAATGATTATTAGAAGTAGTTTTACCTTACCTTTTAATACTACTAATTATGTAATTACTTCGCCTTTTGGAACACGTGAAGATCCTATATCTAAAGAAACAACAAAGCATAATGGCATTGATGTTATTCCAAGTGATACAACAGATATTTTGGCTGTTAGCGACGGGATTGTAGTATCAAGTGATATTGATAGTCAAGGCGCCGAATATGTAATAATAGAACATAATTTAGGTGGAACAAAATATAGAACTGGTTATTGGCATTTAAAAGAAGATTCAAGATGTGTTAAAGTTGGCGATAATGTTAAACAAGGACAACAAATTGGAATAATGGGTAGTACTGGATATTCTACTGGGCCACATCTTCATTTATTTTTACAAGAATATAATTCAAGTAAAAAGTCATTTGAATATAAAGATCCTATTAATATTATAGAAAATAAAATACTTCCCGAGAATGTTAATTTGTATAACTATGACACTAATAGTTATCAACAATCAGATTATTTTAAAGATAAACCTGATTTAATTGATCCAAATAATAGATATGAATTACCTACGCTAATACCTTAATAAAATAGTTTAATTATGGTCCATAATTTTTTGAAAAATCAGCTCAAAAAGTGGCGAAAACCTAAAAAATACCTATCAAAAAAGTGTGTACGATTGTTATACACCCTTATAAATAAAGGGCTTTAAAGTAAACGATTGTATAACATATATCTAAAATGTAAACACTTGTGTTTTTAGGAAACCCTTATGAAATAAGGGATAACTCGCCACTGGCGAGTTGATTGTAAACAGGATTTATCCTGCTTTAAATGGACTTTAGAAATTTAAGTTTTTTATGGCCGAAGAAATGGCCGAGAAAGGAATTAAAAGTATGAAAATTTTTTTAATATTGTTAGTTATTAATTTTATATTATTGTTATTATTATTTTTATTTTGTGCTTGTAAGGTTGCAAGTATAGCTGATCAACATATTGATAATGATATAGTCGAAGATAATAAATAATGTTTAAAGGGGGTTAGGCGAATGAATGAAAAGAAATCTGTATATTTAAAAGTTTTAGTTGATCCTAAAACAGAACAAGCATTTAGAAAAATATTAGAGATTAAAGGTTTAACAATTCAAAATGTTTTAGATAGATTATTGAGAGATTATATATTTGAAAACTTGGATTGTGTAATGAATGGTAAATAATGAATGAAAATAAAAATTCAAATATTGTTGCCTTTAGATTAGATCTTAATAAGAAAAAATTACTTCAAGAAATGGCCGAAAAAAATAATATGAAAGTTAGCGAATATTGTAAAAACGTTTTACTTGATTATATGGATCAAACAATGTTATTAGATACACAAAAGAAACTTGTTGAACTAATAACAGAAACAGTACAAAATGCTAATGAAAAACAATTTTATAAAATATTAACTATGTTAAATAAAAATAATATTGGTATAGAAACAATCATATTACAAAATGATATGACTTATAAATATTTTGACATACCACAAACTAGAGCTGAACTTAATACACATCTTGTCAATCACCCTATTACAGAAGTAGCAAGGGAACAAGTTTTGAAAAATATTAGAGAACTACGAAGTAAAAAGGATTATCCAGATGAGTAGTAATATTATTACAAGATTAAGATATAAAAAAGATGTGAATTTTCAAAGATTAGTTGGTGGCTGGTGTAAGTATGTATCTAAAGACGGATCTGACGGAAAAAGTCTTAAAGATATGTCATCTTATGATGAATTAATAAATAAGGAATTTGACTTGTTTGATGATACCGAAGATATAGACACACATTTTATTTGGGATAAAAACGGCGATATTGATAAAAAAGATATTCTTAAAGATTTACCTAATGACAAATCTGGTAGAATATGGACTTTAGTTATATCATTCCCACCAGATTTTGCTTTAGAATCCGGTCTTAAAACTAAACAAGATTATTATTTGATGACTAAAGCTATTATGCCTAAATTTATATTAGATAATGATATGGATTTAACTAATACTTGTTGGTATTCATCACTTCATAGAGACACTGATAATCCACATCTTCATATTTGCATATTTGAAAAAGAACAAAGACATAAGAAAGATACTTTAGAAAAAACATCTATGAAATATTTAAAAAGTAATATAGCTTCTTATTTAATAGATAATACATTTTTCATCATCTTGCTGCTTACACAATCATGTATCTCACTCGTTGCACCTCGTCACGCAACTTACTTAGCGAACCATTGTTGAAGATTACTGCGTCATAAAACGCCAATGGCAATAGTTTGCGCTGCTTGTCGCGATCTATACGCTCCTGTGACACCCCTCGTGATAGTTGTGTACTTTCGTAGGCCGACACGCATATCTTGAACAGCTCGATGTCGTGGAACCTTTCATACAGGTCTTTCAGTCCAGCTTCGTCAATGACATAAATAGCCTTGTCCGTCACCTGGTCGATAGTAACCCAATACTCATAGCCGCCATACGTCGTGTACGCCAGCAACTTGTTGTATGGCAAATTGCATTTCTCCACAAAATAATGCTCTACACCATCAATCTCACCCTCACGCTTCGGACGTGTGGTATAAGAACACA
>JAGKUT010000028.1 GCA_021152765.1 Actinomycetes bacterium | reverse complement strand
TTTTATCTTTTGATTCTTTTTCAGATTATTAGCATATTTTTTTATACTTGTATATTCTTCAAATATTCTTTCATCATATTTATTCTCCAAATATTATTTTATATACTTCCTCATAATTTTTTACTGGTATATATTCAATTGTATTCTTAATTTCTTCTGGTATTTCGTCTATATCTGCTAAATTATCGTGTGGAATTATTACTTTTTTAATATTATTTCTATGTGCCCCTGTGCTTTTTTCTTTTAGTCCACCTATTGCTAGAACATTACCTCTTAATGTTATTTCTCCTGTCATCGCTATATCACTTGATACTTTTTTATTTATTAGTGCGCTTATTAGTGCAGTTGTTAATGCGATTCCCGCAGATGGCCCATCTTTTGGTATTGCTCCTTCTGGAACATGGATATGTATATCTTTTTCTATTATATTGTCATAGTCAATTTTAAATTTTTTACAGTTTGATTTGATGTAGCTTAGTGCGATTTTAGCGCTTTCTTGCATTACTTCGCCTAATGATCCTGTTAATACAAGTTCTCCTTTTCCTTTATAGAAGTTTACTTCTATTGGTAATACGTCTCCACCATATGTTGTGTATGCTAATCCGTTTACTACTCCTACTTGTCCTTTATTGTCTTTATATATATAATGATATTTTTCGTTTCCTAGGTATTCTTTAATTTGTTTTTTTGTAATTTTAATTTTTTCTTTTTTAATTTCTTTCATTACAATCGCTGTTACTATTTTTCTTATTATTTTTGATATTTGTCTTTCAAGTTCTCTTACTCCTGCTTCTTTTGTATAGTATCTTATAATTGTAAGTAGTATATCATCATTGAATTCTATTAAATTTTCTTCTATTCCATGTTCTTTTGCTAGTTTTGGAATAAGGTGTTTTTTACAAATATCTAATTTTTCATATTCTGTATATCCACTTAAATATACTATTTCTAGTCTATCTCTAAGTGCTTCTGGTATTTGTTCTACATAGTTTGCAGTTGTTATGAACATTACTTTTGATAGGTCGTATTCTTCTTCTATATAGTTATCTGTGAAGTATTTATTTTGTTCTGGATCAAATACGTCTAGTAGTGTACTTGCTGGGTCTCCTTTTATGTCTTTTGTCATTTTATCTATTTCGTCTATTAGAAATACAGGGTTTGTGCTTTGTGCTTTTTTCATGCTTGATATTATTTTCCCTGGGCTTGATCCGATATATGTTTTTCTATGTCCTATTATTTCTGCTTCGTCGTTTATTCCACCTACTGACATTTTTACGAAGTTTCTATTAATTGCTTTTGCTACTGCGAATGCTAAAGATGTTTTTCCTACTCCTGGTGGTCCTACTAAGCATATTATTGGTCCTCTTAGTTCTTTTGTCATCTGTTTTACTGCTAGGAATTCTATTATTCTTGTTTTAACTTTATCTAGTCCATAGTGTGATTCATCTAGTGTTTTTCTTACTTCTTGAAGGTCTTCATTATCTTTTGTTTCTTTTGTCCATGGTAGTTCTAGTAGCCAGTCTATATAGTTTTTAATTACGCTTATTTCTGGTGACATTGATGTTAGGGTTTCATATTTTTTTAATTCTTTTTCTAGTCTTTCTTTTATATTTTTTGGTGCTTCTAGGTTTTTAATTTTTTCTCTTAGTTCTTCTATTTCATCATCTTTATAGTTAGTTTCCCCTAGTTGTTGTTTTATTATTTTTATTTTTTCTCTTAATATAAATTCTTTTTGGTTATCGTCTAATGTTTTTTTTATGTCAGAGTCTATTTTTTTATCTATTTCATATAGTTCCTGTTGTTTATATATATCTTCTAGTATCATTTTTGCTCTTATTGTTGATTTTGTTTCTTCTAAATACTGTTTAAGTCTTGTATTTTCTATTGGCAAAAATGGTGCGATTATATCTGTCATTTTTGATATATCTGTCGAGTTTATTATTAGTGCTAGAACACTATTTGACATATTTGGTATTGTTTTTATGCATGTTTCTATTTCTCTATATAGTTTTCTTATCATTACGGTTTCTTCTTTGTTGTCAATTTTTTCTTCTTCAGTTTGTGATACTATTGATTCTAATACTTCAAAGTTATTATTTAGGTTTAAGTATTCATGTATATGTGCTCTTTTTTCTCCGGTTATTATTACTCTAGTTTTACCATTTGGTAGTTCCATCTTATGTGTTATTTTTGATATTACACCAATTCTTGGTAGTTTTTTTGTATCTGGTTTATCTGTCATCTCTGTTGTACTTACTACTAATATTTCACTGTCGTGGAATAGTTCTGATACGTCTATTATATTTTTACTATCGTCACTTGAAAATTCTAATCTTATATCGTTATTTGGAAGCAATATTATTCCTTTTAGTATTATGACTGGTAAATCTGTTTTTATCATTTTTATGCCTCCTTGAAATTGGCTTTATTATAGTACAAAAAAAATTAAAAGTCTATATAATTGAAACTTTTAATTATTATTTTTTTCTGATATATGGTCATCTAAATTTTTTATATTGTATCCTTTTGATTTTACGTACTTAATTATCAGTTCTAATTCTTGGTTTGTTTTGTCATTTGTTGGTAATTCTATTAGTGCTCCTCTAGTTATTTTTTGTTTTATTTCTTTTAGTGGATGGTCTTTTATTATTATGGTTGGTCTTATTGTATAGTTTTTATTTAGCGCACATTTTTTTAATGTTTTTATATTTTTATTTTTGTCGTAGCAGTAGTTGTTTGTTTGTTTTGTTTGTTTTTTTAGTGTGTCGTTGAGTAATGTGTATTCTATATTTTGATAGTCTTGGTTGTAGCTTAGGGTTCCTATTGTGTGTCCATCGTTAATGAGTTCTATTAGTTCTTTATTATGTTTTTCTAGCCATGTTTTATCTATAAAGAATGTTGCTTTTGTATTTGTTTTTTTTAGTGTTTTTTTTATTTGTTCTACATTGTCATCATTATATAATAGAAAGATTAGGCTTATTGTATTTTTTTCTTTATTTCCACTTATTATATATTTATCGTAGTTGTTTTCTAATGTTATTTCTGGTTTCGTTTGTTCATATTTTATATATTTTTCGTTAAATTTCCCTATTTTTTTCATTTCATCGTAGGTTTGTTGAATGTTTATTTTTTTTCCATATAGTCCTGGTATTATTGTGTTGTCTTCTATTATCGCGTTCATGGGTTCTTTATTATATTCCAGTTGTTTTTCCTTAATTTCGGTCATAAGTGTATCTATATTTTTTACTACAGTTGTTGTTCTTTCAGATATTATTATACTAAGTGATAGTATAGTTGCGATTCCTATGTAACTGAATATTTTTTTCATTTTATCACCTATTTAAGTATATGTTGTTTTATTATAGTTTTAACTGTTTTTCACTTATTTTTTTTATAGGCATATTATATAGTGAAAGGAGTATTTTTATGAATAGTACATATTCTTATTCTAATTACGGGTCTAGTAATTATGGTTCTTCTTATCCTTCTTATCAGGGATCTAGTTATTCTAGTTACCCTGAGGGTGGTTCACATGTTTCTCAGATTGGGGATAATGATAGCAGGTTAATTGGTGCAGGTTTTGCATTTCCATTTTTACTTGGTGGAGTGACTGGTGCGGCTATTGCTCCTGCTTTTTGGAGACCGCCTTATAATAGGCCTTATTATGGTCCGGGTCCTTTTTATGGTCCAGGGTATTACGGTCCTTATAGACCGTTCTAAATTTTTGTTATTGTATAAAAAAAATAGATTTCTCTATTTTTTTGTTTTTTTACGTTGTTGTCTTTGTGTTATGGTTCTACTATTATTTTTCCGTTTTCTAGTGTTTCGTTTCCTGCGGCATCTACTACTTGATATTTTATTTCATATGTTCCAGGTGTATTTATATCATATTCTCCTAGTATTTTAATATTTTTTGTTATATCTCCGTCGTAGTTATCTTGTGCTTTGCATGGAATTTCTATTGTGTTACCTTTTTTTACTTTTAGTTCTTCGTGTTGGCATGTTATTTTTGGTTTTATTTCGTCTATTACTTTTATTATTCTATTTACTTCTGTTTGGTTATTGCTATTATCTGTCACTTTGTATGTGAGTACATATTCTCCGTATTTTTCTGTATCTATTTCTCCTATAATTTGTACTTTATTTGTTATATCTCCGTCATATTCATCTAGTGCTTTATATCCAGGTTCAATATAATTTTTATCTTTTGAGATTTTTGTTATTTGGTCTCCTTCCAGTTTTATTACAGGGGCTATATCGTCTATTATTTTTACATTTCTTCTTACGTGAAGTGTTTTTCCTCCTAGTTTTAGTGAGTAGTCTATGTAGTAATTCCCTATTTTTTTTGTATCTATATTGTTGTCTATCTTTATTTTGCTTGTATAGTTTCCTGTTGCATTTTTTATTATTACTCCTTGTTCTTCATATTCTTCTCTATACGATAGCGTTATGTTGTGTGGTCCATTTAGTTGTAGCCTTGGTAGTGTATTATATATTATTGATATTGTTATTATTATTGCAAGGAATAGTAGCGGGATTATTATCTTACTATTTTTCATGCTATCACCTGTTTCTTAATGTATTATATCATTATTTTTAATTTTTATCAAAAGAAACTAGTTTTTGAAGATTTTATGTTGCTTCTTTTCTAGTTTCTTTTTAATTGTCTTTGTATATCTTTATTTATATCTCTTTGTTTTATTGTTTCTCTTTTATCGTATGTCTTTTTTCCTTTTGCTAAACCAATTTGTAGTTTTGCTTTGTTTTTATTAAAGTATAGTTTTAATGGTACTATTGTGTATCCGCTTATTCTGATTTTATCGTTTAGTTTGAGTATTTCTTTTTTATGTAAAAGTAGTTTTCTAGTTCTTGTTTCTTCATGGTTAAATATATTTCCTTGTTCATATTGACTTATATGCATGTTTATTACATATGCCTCGTTTTGTCTTATTACTACGTAGCTATCTTTTAGGTTACAGTTTCCTTTTCTTATTGATTTAATTTCTGTTCCTGTTAGGACTATTCCTGCTTCATATGTTTCAAAAATTTCGTAGTCAAATTTTGCTTTTCTATTATTTATTTCTATCATTTTATCACCTTGTTTTCTAGAATCCTACTTGTATTCTTTCGTCGTTTTTTGGGTTTATTATTTTTTTATATTTTTCATATATATTTTGGTAGTTATATAATAAATCATCGTTTAGCTTATAGAATGGTATTACTTTGAAATTTCTATATCCTTGATGGTATGTCCACGTTAGGTCTGTTTTTATATTATTAATTTCAATTGTTTTTTTATTATCCTCTACATGTTTATTTATGTCTAATGATACCATCATTCCTACTCTTGTGTCTTCTTCTTCTTGTGCTGATACAAGGTTTCCTAATGAGTATATTACAAGGGTATTTCCTACATATTCTACTGGTTCTATTACGTGTGGGTGTGTTCCTATTATAATATCTACTCCTTGTTCTGATAGGAATTTTGCTGCATCTTCTTGGTACCATGATGGTTCATATACATATTCATTTCCCCAGTGCATCGATACTATTAGTACATCTACTTTATCCCTTACTGATTGTATGTCTTTTTTTACTTGTTCTTTATATGCTTCGTATTTTTCGTCTCCGTATACTGTCCAAAGGTTTACCATATATTCATATCCTTCTGGTACTGGTAGTCCATTTGTTCCATATGTGTATGCTAACATCGCATATGTTATTCCATTTTTTTCGGCTATTTTTATATTGTCTCGTTTTTCTTGCGATGTATAACTTCCTGCTGTGTATATACCTTTTTCTTTTTCTTGTTTTTCCCAGAAGTTTGCTGAATATATAAATCCTTCTAGGTCTTTATCTAGTACATGGTTTGTTGCTAGATTGACCATATTGAATCCCATATCTATCATGTTAAGTCCTATTTCGTCTGGTGAGTTGAATCGTGGGTAGTTTGATAGTCCGAGGTTCTTGCCTCCTATTATTGTTTCTTGGTTATAGAATGCAAGGTCGTGTTGTTTTACTAGTGGTTCTATTTCCGTGAACATTGGTTTAAAGTCGTATATAGGGTATCCATCTTGTCCAATTTCGTTCGTTTCTGCGTCATAGTATACTGCATCATGTATTAATGTATCTCCTACGGCAAATAGTGATATTTTGTAGTCTTTTTTTACTGGTTGTGTTTGTTCTATTGGTTGTTTTTCCGACTGTTTCTGTGGAATTTGTTGTCTTGATTTTATTGTGCATCCTGTTAATATTAGGGCTGGAATTAAAATTTTAATTATGTTATTTTTTGATTGTGAAATCAATTGTTTTTTCCTCCTTATTTGCACTTTTTACTACAACTCTTACTTTATCTCCTAGTCTATATCCTCTTTTGTCTTTTGTTCCTATTATACTGAATGTTTCTTCATTATACATATAGTGGTCTCCTTCTAGGTCGTCTATATGTACTAGTCCTTCTACTAGGTTTGGTAGTTCTACAAACATTCCAAATGGCATAACACTACTTATCATTCCTTCATATTCTTCTCCTATGTGGTCTTGCATGTATTCGGCTTTTTTCATGTCGTCAACTTCTCTTTCGCATTCTATTGATGCTCTTTCTCTTTCTGATGAGTGTGCTGTTATGTCCTTTAGTTTATAGTCGTATTTATTTATTGTTTCTTCATTTATATTGTTTTTAAATATATATTCGTTTAGTAGTCTATGTACCATTAGGTCTGGATATCTTCTTATTGGGGATGTAAAGTGTGTATAGCATTTGCTTGCAAGTCCGAAGTGTCCAATATTATTTTTATCGTATATTGCTTTTTGCATACTTCTTAGTAGTATTGATGATAGTATAGGGTATTCTTCTTTATCTTTTAATTGTTCAAGCATTTCTTGCATACTTTTTGGTGTTATTACTTTTCTATTTGCTGTTATTTTATATCCTAGTATTGATATAAATTTTATGAAATTGTCTATTTTTTCTTCACTTGGTTCTCCATGGATACGGTATACGAATGGTAAATCCATATTATAGATGTATGTGGCAACTGATTCGTTTGCGGCTATCATGAAGTCTTCTATTAATTTTTCTCCTGTTCCACGTTCTCTTAGTTTTACATCTATAGCTTTTCCTGTTTCATCTACTATTATTTTTGATTCATCTATATCGAAGTCTATATATCCTCTATTTATTTTGTTTTTTCGTAATATTTTCGCTAGTTCACCCATTTGTTTTAGAGTGTTTGCAAATGGTTCATATCCTTCTGGTATTATGTTTTCTTCTAGTATTTTGTTAACGTTTTTGTATGTCATTTGTTTGTTTGATTTTATGATGCTTTTAAATATATCATAGTTTACAATGTCTCCGTTTTCGTTTATTTCCATTACGCATGATGTTGCTAATCTTTCTACTTCTGGGTTAAGTGAGCATATTCCATTTGATAGTTTATGTGGTAGCATTGGTATTACTCTATCTGCTAGGTATACGCTTGTTCCTCTTTCATATGCTTCTTTATCTAGTGGACTATCTTCTGTTACATAGTGGCTTACGTCTGCTATGTGTACTCCTAGTTGATGATTTCCATTTGGTAGTTTTTTATATGATATTGCGTCGTCTATATCTTTAGTATCATCGCCGTCTATTGTGAATATTTCTTCTTTTGTTAGGTCTTTTCTATTTTGTTTTTCTAGTTCTAATACTTCTGATGGTAGTTCGTCTGCTTGTTCCATCACTTCTTCTGGGAATGTATCTTTTATTTCATATTTTGCTGTTATTGATAGTATGTCTACTCCTGGGTCATTTTTGTGTCCTAGTATTTTTATTATTTCTCCTTTGTAGTTATTATTCTGTAGTTTATTTGTTATTTTTACTATTACTTTATGGCCTGGCATTGCTCCTTTTGTCTTTTTTGGGTCTAGTGCGACTTGTATTTTCATTTTTTTATCATCTAGATCAATATATGGTTTTCCTTGTTTAAAATACACTTCACCTATCATATTATTTAAGTTTCTATCTACTATTTTTACTATTCTTCCTTCTGGTTTTTCTGTACCTTTTGAAGTTATTTCTACTACTACTGTATCATTGTGTATTGCTTTGTTTATTGAATCTGCTGGTATAAATATATCTTCGTTTGTTCCAATATCTACAAAGCCGTATCCTTTTGTTGTCATCAGCATTTTTCCTAGTTTTAGATTGCTATTAGTGAATAACATATAATTATCTTTTTTTGTTTTGTATATTTTTAATTCTTGTTCTAGCTTGTTTAATGTTTTCATTAGGTTTGTAAGTTCATTTTTATTTAAGTTTAGTTTTTCTTCTATTTCAAAGACACTTAATGCTTTATTTTCTTCTTTTAAAAGTTTAAGAATTTGATCTTCTAGTTCTATTTCTATATTTTTTTCTATTTCCTTTTGTATTTCCATCATATTTCTTATATTCCTCCATATTTTTTTCTAAATAAAATTATAC
>JAGKUT010000027.1 GCA_021152765.1 Actinomycetes bacterium | reverse complement strand
ATACTTTTGAACATAATAAAAAAATAAAAAAAGAGTTTTCAACAACTCTTTTATTCATTTTCACTGTAAGAAAGTAAATTTTTAATCTCTTCCTCATTTAGAGAATTAAGAACACTAGTTTCTTTCCCCTCAATCAAATTATCACTAAGAACTTTTTTCTTATTTTGAAGTTCAATAATTTTTTCCTCAATAGTACCACGAGTAATAAATTTAACAACGCTAACCTTTTTAGTTTGTCCAATTCTATGGGCTCTATCAGTAGCCTGGTTCTCAACCTGTGGATTCCACCATATATCCAGATGAATTACAACATCAGCTCCGACTAAATTTAGTCCAGTACCACCACTTTTAAGAGTAATTAAGAAACAATTAGTAGAATCATTATTAAATTTATCAACAAGCTCCATACGTGCTTTACTTTTAACATCACCAGCTATTACATAACTACTAATACCACTCTTATCAAACATATCCTTAACCCTATCAATAACCATTTTAAAACTTGAAAAAATTAAAATCTTGTGTCCCTCATTAATATATTCATTGACTACCTCAAGTAATTTTTCCATCTTAACAGAGTCACCTTTATAATCATCAAATAATATATTAGGATCAACGCATACTTGACGAAGTTTCATAAGTAATTGTAAAACTTTAAATCTTGCCTTACCAATACCCTCAGTAGCTAATATTTCCTTAAATTCACGTTCACTATCTTTAAGAACACTCAAATAAACTTTCTTTTGACTATTAGGTAAATCAAGATAGATATTATTCTCAATCTTATCAGGTAAATCAGTAATAACATCACACTTTTTACGCCTTAAAATAAAAGGCTTAATTTGATAATTTAAATTAGAAAGTTTTTCTAAAGAATCATTATCTACATCATGAATTCCATACTTATCCTTAAACTTATAAATACTACCTAAATAACCAGGCATTATAAAATCAAAAATACTCCATAACTCCAAAACAGAATTTTCTAAAGGAGTTCCAGTTAAAGCAATCTTAGTACGTGCCTTAATTTTTTTAATCTCCTTTGTCATACCAGCTTGATAGTTCTTAATAGTCTGCGCTTCATCAATAATACATACTTCAAAATTCTTATCCTCATACTCATCATTATCATTACGAATTAAGCCATAAGAAGTAATAAAAATATTATACTTATCAAAATCTTTAATAACCTCTAACCTCTTAGATTTATTATCAAAAACAGTCACATACTTTAATTCACTACCAAACTTATCAAATTCCTTTTTCCAATTATAAACAAGTGAAGTAGGACATACAATCATAATTTTAGAATTAGGCTTCTCACGTAAAACTTGCTTAATAAAACAAATTGTTTGTAAACTTTTACCAAGACCCATCTCATCAGCCAAAATACCACCTAAATCACACTTATATAAAGTATATAGCCATTTAACTCCAATTTTTTGATAATCACGTAAAATATTATTATCACTACCAAAATCTATAGAGATATCCTTAAACTTATTAAAATTCGAAATAAATAAATCAAAAGAATTATCAGTATTAATAGATTTATATTTATTTTTCTTTAAACTATCAATATATAAAGCACGATATTTAGGAATAACAATATCACCATCAATATCACGAGAAGATAATTCTAAATCATCAAATAAATCACTAAGTTCATTAATTTCCTTATTATTAGTTAAATCAATAATATTTCCATTTTTCAATTTATAATACTTTTTCTTTTTTTTCAAAGAAGCAAATACCTTATCAAGTTCAGAAACATCAATATTATCAGTATCAAAACTATAAGACATTATCCCATCTGTACCAATACTAAAATTAGATTTGATATTACTTTTCTTCAAAATAGAAACATCATCCATTTTCTTAGAAGTAAATATATTATACTTTTCACCTAAAGAATGAATACCCAATTCCAAGAAACTACCAATATCATCTATATCTACAAGAAGAATCTTTTTCTTGTCTATAACAAATCCATAAGAACAAATATCATCAATAACATTATTTTCAAAACCAACATCACGTACAACAACACTATCAGAATCAAAATAATTAACGACATTATCACCATAATTGAACTCAATCTTACATTCAATCATATCCTTATTCAAATCAAAATATATATTTGGAATAACTTCATCAGAGATAACAAAGTCATCTATCTCTGAACTAATAGAAATATCCTTCTTAATATTTTGAAGTAATCCATTTTTAAATAACTCAACATGATTCTTGTCTATAATCAAAGAATTAAGCCCATTATTATACATGGAACTAACTAAAGTAGAATAATTATCAGGTAAAACGTATAAAATTCTGTTATATATACAATACCTATTATGCTTATCAATAAATATATACTTATCAAAATTATCAATAGATAGTATATAATTATCACCAGAAGTACCTAAACTAAAGCCAGTAGGAATAGAATACTTAACCCCACTAATAGAACCTATCCCAACAATAGAAAAATTTACACCATCCAATTTAGTAAACAAAGAATCTAACTCTCTATCACTTAATTCAAAGGGATTATACCTATAATAATAACCTCTATTTTTAATATAACCGAATAAATAATTTAATAATTGAACATCACATTCTCTAAAATAATGTAAAAAAGGATCATAAGTAAAATTAACACCAAAATTATATGACTCATTATTATTAAAAGCATCCATAAAACTTTCAAACTTAGACTCACGATTAATCATATATATTTTCTTAAGTCCAATAAAAATCTTAAAAGTAGGAACCTTTTCATTAAAATTAAGTTCTAAAGAAACATTAACTGCTTCTTTAACGCCATGAGTACCTTTATTAAAAATATTTAAGATACTATTAGAAATATCCAAATCAGTATGAGCACTTTCTAAAATCATATCACCGTAATTAAGTAAACAAGCCGCGACATGTTTGCATGAATGAGACTTACTAAAAGTATTACACTCACAATAATAAGAAATAATTGAATCTCTGCGAGTAATAATATTAACATCATAATAATAATTATAAACATGAGAATAAACCTTAAAAATATGAACTAAGTCATTTTTACCTCTATCCATAGTATCATAATAAGAAATACTATTTTTAGAAATAGAAAGAGCTTTACTCACAGAATCACGTCCAAAAGTTTTAAAAGCCAAATCTAAAAAATTACTCAAGAGAATCACCTCAAACCAATATTCTAACACACTCATTAAATAAAAACAACGAAGAAAATAAAAAATTAACAACAAATAAATTTAAAAAATGTGTATTAAAAACAGTAAGTAAAAAAAGAAAAAAATAACCAGAAAAACACCTAGACAGAAACAAGAAACTGTGTTAAAATAAATCCTCAACAGAGGGAAGTGGTAGTATGGATAAAACCTTTGAACTTGTAATCTGTATAGATAAAGATGGAAAAAGAAAAGTTGTACTTGAAAGAAATACAATTGATAAAATCGATACTCTAACCACGTCATTTGAAAATTCAGATGAAATAAGATGTTTCTTCTCTGACAAAGTATATGAATTTGAAGATAAATACAAAACATATATGAATAGTCTATCATTAAAAAATAATAGAAAAGAACAAGGCGACATAACGATAATTGGAACAATTAAAAAAGAAACAAGAAGAATAAAAGTATTATACAATAAGCATATAGAAGTATTTGAATATATAATAAGAAATGAAAGTTTTCAAATATATCTTAAGAAACATGATTTTTATGAAGAATACTGCAATATACAACAATTAAAAAATGGACCTGTCAAGTTTGATGAAAATACATCTTTCTTAATAAGAAAAATTCTTAATATATATAAACAATATGCAAAAGAAAAAAACGAATTACCAATTGATACAATATTTAAACATATGAGAAAACAAAATCAAATACTTGAAGACTATCAAGCACTATATGATAAAACAACTAATGAAGGACTAGAACAGGAACAATTAGAAGCATATGAATTAGAATTCATCAGAGAAAAGCACGAAAATCAAAAATATAATATTGAAGATATTAAGGGAATCAAAGAAATAAAAGGGCGTCAAAAAGTGAAAAAAATCGGTGGGGGAAAATAAGATGACAGAAAGAATTATTTGTGACAAAGAATTAATAAGAAAATTAGTAAGAAAAGACGCTAAGACATTAGTGATACAATATGATAAAAAATCAAAAAAGGCATACTACCAAACAGACACAATGCCAAGAAAATTACCAATAGATATTTCAAGAGTAAAAGACCTTTAATTTTACTCTTTTTCTATGAAAAAATAATTCTACCAAATATCATAAAAATATGTTATTATATATAAAGAAAAAAGGAAAAGAAGTGGAAAAAATGGAAAGAAAAACAGTACTTATAACAGGTGCATCAAGAGGTCTTGGAGCCGCTATTGCAAAAGTATTTGCGCAAAATAATCATAATATAATACTAAACTATAATAATAGTGAAGAAGAAGCATTTAAACTCGCAGAAGAACTAAAAAAATTTAATATAGAAGTATTACCAGTAAAAGCAGATATTACAAACGAATCAGAGATAAAAAATATGGTAGAAACATCAATAGAAAAATTTAAAAAAATAGATATACTTATTAATAATGCAGGAATCGCGATAGATACGACATTCGAAGATAAAACAAAAGAAAACTTTATGAAGATACTAGATACTAATTTAGTAGGACCTTTCCTTGTAACAAAATGTGTAGGAGAATATATGTTAAAAGAAAAACATGGAAACATAGTAAATATTTCATCAACAAATGGAATAGATACATACTATGAATATAGCTTAGACTATGATGCATCAAAAGCAGGATTAATCTCATTAACACATAATCTTGCTCTACACTTTGCTCCATATATAAGAGTAAACTGTGTAGCGCCAGGATGGATAAATACTGAAATGAATAAAAACCTAGATGAAGAATACAAAAAAGAAGAAGAAAGTAAAATACTTCTAAACAGATTTGCAGAACCAGTTGAAATTGCAAATGTAGTATATTTCCTTTCAACAGACGAAGCGAAATATATAAACAATGAAACAATAAGAGTAGATGGAGGAACAATCCATGAATAATATGTTAGATATAAAAGAATCAACATGGAATCTAATTGAACAAGAAGAAATAAATATACAAAAAGAATTAAACGAAGTAGATCAAATATGTGCATATAACAGTTTCAAAGTCCTAAAAGCATTCCAAAACAATAAAGTTTCAGAAGTGCATTTTAATGAAACAACAGGATATGGATATAATGATATTGGAAGAGAAACAATAGAATCTATATATAAAGAAATCTTCAACGCTGAAGATGCATTAGTCAGAGGACAATTCATATCAGGTTCTCACGCACTAACAGTTGCATTTTTCGCACTATTAAGACCAAACGATACACTTCTTTCAATAACAGGAAAACCATATGATACACTAGATGAAGTAATAGGTATAGAAGAAAATAGTAGTTCATTAATGTCATTTAATATAAATTATGAACAAATAAATCTAATAAATAACGATTTTGATTATGATAGAATAAAAGAAACAATAACAAATAAAAAAATAAAACTAATTGAGATACAAAGATCAAAGGGATACTCTACAAGGAAGAGTATAACACTAGATAAAGTTGAAAAAGTAATTAAATTTATAAAAGAAATAGATAAAGATATAATAATAATGATAGATAACTGCTACTGCGAATTTGTTACAAAACAAGAACCAACAGAAATAGGAGCAGATATAGTAGTTGGATCATTAATAAAAAACCTAGGTGGAGGAATTGCGCCTAACGGAGCGTATATAGTAGGAAAAAAAGAATTAGTAGAACTATGTGCAGAAAGATTAACACTACCAGGAGAAGGAAAAGAAGTAGGACCAACGCTAGGGATAAATAAACAATTCCTACAAGGAATATATTTAGCACCTAGAGTTGTAGCAAACGCACTAAAAACAGCTATTTTAACAAGTAAAGTACTAGAAACACTAGGATACGAAGTAGAACCAAAATACAACGATAAAAGAGCAGACATAGTACAAAACATTATATTCAAAGATGAAACAAAACTAATAAAATATTGCCAAGGAATACAATCAGGATCAGCAATCGACTCATATGTAGAGCCAGTTCCATGGGAAATGCCAGGATATACAGATAAAGTAATAATGGCAGCAGGAGCATTTACACAAGGTTCATCAATAGAATTATCATGCGATGGACCAATTAGACCACCATATATTGCTTATCAACAAGGAAGTTTAACATATGAATATGGAAAAATTGGTTTAGCAAAAGCAATACAAAAATTGGAGGAACAAAATGATTAAGACAAACAAACAAAATGATATAGATACATTATTAGATGATTTAGGAATAAATCTAAATATAGAACACACACAACTTAAAACAAGAAAAAATGGTTTATTATTATCAGATGAACAAATAAATATATTAAACAATCACAACATAAACTATGAACAATATCAAACATTAGAAAGTTTAATATTTGCGATAGAAGACTATATAAATGACGTTCAAGGATATATGGATATAACAGATATTGATGAACTATCAAAACAACTAGCAGAACAAAACTATTATAATAATACAAATAAATAGAAATAGTGCAGGAACCTGCACTTTTAAAATATGTATAGACACACAAAAAACAAAAGAGTATAATGTAAACATGTATTAAAGGAAGTGAATAAAATGATATATTTAGACCACGCCGCAAACACAAAAGTTGACAAAGAAGTTTTAGATAAATATTATGATACAGCTTTAAATTATTATGGAAATCCAAATGCAAACCATGAATTTGGAAAAAAATCACAACAATTAATAGAAGATTCAACAAAGACAATTGCTGATATGTTAGATATATTACCAGAAGAGATAATATATACAAGTGGAGCAACTGAATCCAACAATTTAGCAATAAAAGGAATATGTGAAAGATATAAAAATTATGGAAAACACATACTAGTAAGTTGTCTAGAACATACATCCATTATAGCATCAGCAACAATAATGGCGGAACTTGGATTCGAAGTAGAATTAATACCAGTGGATAAAAATGGACTAATAAATATTGAAACACTAAAACAAATGATAAGAAAAGATACAATACTAGTAAGTGTATGCTCAGTAGATAGTGAATTAGGACTTGTTCAACCAATAGAAGAAATAGGAAAGTTACTAAAAGAATATCCAAATACATATTTTCACTCAGACGCATCTCAATCAATAGGAAAAGTTACAATTAACTATAAAGATGTAGATTTAATAACAATTGCACCACATAAATTTTATGGAACAAATGATATGGGAATACTTGTGAAAAAGAAAGATGTAGGTTTAAAACCAATAATAAATGGTGGAAGATCTACAACAGTTTATAGAAGTGGAACACCAAATGTACCAGGAATTGCCGCTACAGCATGCGCACTAAAAAAGGCAATAGAAAATCAAAAACAAAGATATGAATATGCAAAAAAATTAAATAAAAAAATAATAGACTACATAAAACAATATGATTTCATACACATAAATAACACAGAAGCATCAATGCCATTTACAATTAATTTCAGCATAAAAGGAATAAAATCACAAGATGTTGTTGATTATCTAAGTAAAAAGGAAATATATTTATCAAGTAAAACATCATGCTGTCCAATAGGTACACCATCAAAATTAATATACGCTCTAACAAAAGATAAATCACTTGCATCAACATCAATAAGACTAAGTATATCTCATACAACTAGAGAAGAAGAAATAGAAGAATTCATAAATGAATTTGATAAATATATAAAGGAACTAAAAAACAATGGAAAAATATAAAGAAATAGAAAAAAGTATAATTAAAACATATAGAAAAGAAATTTGGTCAAAATTTGTAAGGGCAGTACAAAACTATAACCTAATAGAAGAAAACGACAACATAATGGTATGTATTAGTGGAGGAAAAGACTCATTTTTGCTAGCTAAATGTATTCAAGAAATAAAACGACATGGAAAAATAAACTTTAATGCTCACTATGTAGTAATGGATCCTGGATACAATGAATATAACAAAAACTTTATATTAGACAATGCAAAAATACTAAATGTACCAATAGAAATGTTTGAAAGCAATATCTTCGACGTTGTTTCAACAATAGATACCAAAAGTCCATGCTATATGTGCGCAAGAATGAGAAGAGGATATCTATATAATAAAGCACAAGAACTAGGATGTAATAAAATCGCATTAGGACATCACTTTGATGACGTAATAGAAACAACACTTCTATCAATGCTATATGGTTCAGAAATAAAAACAATGATGCCAAAACTTCACAGTGAAAATTATAAAGGATTAGAACTTATTAGACCACTATACTTAGTAAAAGAAGAATCGATAATATCATGGAAAAAATATAATGAATTAACATTCATAAATTGTGCATGTAGGTTTACCGAAGGATGCTCATTAATAAATGATGGAACAAGTAAGAGAAAAGAAGTAAAAGAACTGATAAAAAATCTAAGAAAAATAAATAAAAATGTTGACTATAATATATTTAAAGCTATGGAT
>JAGKUT010000026.1 GCA_021152765.1 Actinomycetes bacterium | reverse complement strand
ATGCCACCTATGAGACCATATTAAAAAAAATAGTATAATACTTATAGAGGGATAACATGGAATTAGAAAAAATTAAAGGAATTGGACAAGCAAAAATAAAAATATTAAATAGACTAAATATATTTAATCAAGAAGACTTATTAACATACTATCCATTTAGATATGATGTAATAAAAAAAACAGATATAAGAAATTTATTAGATGAAGATAAAGTAATAATAGATGGAGTAATAGAAACAAATCCTAATATATTTTATTTTTCAAGAAAAAAAGACAAAACGTCATTTAAACTAAATACAGGTGATAAACTTTTAAACATAGTTATATTTAATAGAGGATTCTTAAAATCAAAATTATTGATAGGTACAACTATAACAGTAATAGGAAAATACGATAAAAAAAATAATAATGTAGTCGCAAGTGAAATAAGATTTGAGAGTCTTAATGATACACCTTCAGTAGAACCTGTATACCATATAACTAATGGAATAACTGGAAAACAAATAAATAGTATTATAAAGAATATTAATATAGATATCCCAGATTATGTACCAGAATATGTAAATGATAAATATAAATTATTATCAAAAAAAGAAGCAATAAAAGAAATACATTTTCCAACAACTATAGAGAAATTAAAACAAGCTAGAACAAAATTAAAATATGAAGAATTATTTATGTTTATGTTAAAAATAAATTATTTGAAAAATAAGAATCATAAAGAAGGACTAAAAAAAATAATAGACTACAACAAAGTACAAGAACTAATTAATAATCTTCCATTTGAACTAACAAAAGACCAATTAAAAAGTGTAGAAGAAATTTATAACGATATGATAGATATTAAACAAATGAATAGACTATTACAAGGAGATGTTGGTTCAGGAAAAACAATAGTTTCATTTATATCACTTTATATGAACTATTTAGCTGGATATCAAGGATCACTAATGGCACCAACAGAGATACTTTCAATACAGCACTATAATAATATTAAAAAAATACTACCTGATTTAAAAATAGAATTATTAACAGGAAAAACAAAAACAAAAGAAAAAAACGAAATATTAAAAAAATTAAAAAATAATGAAATAGATATATTAATAGGTACACACTCATTAATAAGTGAAAATGTAATATATAATAATCTAGGACTAGTAATAACAGATGAACAACATAGATTCGGCGTAAATCAAAGAGCTAACTTAAAAAATAAAGGAACAAATCCAGATATACTTTATATGAGTGCGACACCAATACCAAGAACCTATGCATTAACAATATATGGAGATATGGAAGTATCAAATATTAAAACAATGCCAAATGGTAGAAAAGAAGTAAAAACATTACTTAAAAAAGATTCAGAAATAAAAAGTGTATTAGAACTAATGTATAAAGAATTAAAAAACAATCATCAAGTATATGTAATCGCACCACTAATTGAAAGTAATGAAGAAAGTGAAATGGAAAATGTATATGAACTAGAAGAAAAAATGAATAAAGCCTTCGGAAAACTTTATAAAGTAGGAATATTACATGGCAAAATGTCTAATAAAGAAAAAGATGAAGTAATGAATGACTTCAAAGATAATAAAATTCAAATACTTGTAAGTACAACAGTAATAGAAGTAGGAATAGACGTTAAAAACGCAACAGTTATAACTATATTTGATAGCTATAGATTTGGACTTTCTGCTCTACATCAATTAAGAGGAAGAGTAGGAAGAAGTAGTTTAGAATCATACTGTATATTAATAAGTAGTAAAGAAACAGAAAGACTAAATGTTTTAACTAAAACAACAGATGGATTTAAAATAAGTGAAGAAGACTTTAAACTAAGAGGTAGTGGAGACTTATTTGGAATAAGACAAAGTGGAGATATGAACTTTAAATTAGCTGATTTAAAAAATGACTATAATATGCTTCTAAAAGCAAAAGAAGATAGTGACTATTTTATTAAAAATGACTTAAATAAAATAGAATATAAACATATAAAAAATGAATTAGCTAAGTCAATAAATTTAGATTAGGTTATTGACAAATTGACACAAACCATATATAATTATACTAGCGTGAATAGTTCACGCGAATATTCTTATATCCCAAAGATATAGGAATGTTCAACCAAAACCCCCTGAAGGCTCCTATAAGGAGCCGCTTTTTGTTTATTTATAAGGGATTTCTTTGTTTAAAATTAATTTCAACCACTTTTCAACCACCCACAATGGTTGTTTTTTAATAGTTTAATATAATTTAGGTTAAGTTATTTATTGTATTTACAATATCATTTAGTTTATTTCTGAACATATGAGAATAAGTATTTAAAGTTTCATCAATTTTAGCGTGTCCTAAATATTTAGCAACCATAGTAATATTCGCACCATTATTGATAAGTAGTGAAGCACAACTATGTCTGAAATCATGTATACGAATTTGTTTTAAATTTGCTTTTTCACATATAAGATTTTTTCTATTTCTAACTTGCCAATTAGTAATCGGGTCATTATTACCAAAGACAAACCAATTATTTTTAAAACTATATATTTTTTTATTATCTTCATAAAGCATTTTAAGGTCATTTAACAGAGTTTCAGCAATTGGTATAGTTCTTATACTAGATTTAGTCTTTGGAGTTGTTATGGAGTATTTCTTGGAATTTTCACCACCTATTTGGGCTATATTTTTATTTACTCTTAATTCTTTATTAGTAAAATCAATATCATCCCAAGTAAGTGCTCGTGCCTCTCCTCGACGTAATCCACAATAATATAAAGTTTCATATAGACATTTAAACTTAATATCATCTTCAAACGAAATAAATGTTTTAAATTCCTCAAGAGTATAAAAATCCATTTCTTTTTTAATCTCATTAGGATTAGAAAAATTAGTTATTTTAGTATAGAATCTTCTAAAATTAAATCCATACATTTTTTCTCCCCAATTAAGAACTATCTTAATAAACTTTTGAATATCATTCTTATATGCAGTAGCAATATCTAATTTATTAATTTCTTTTCTCCATAACTCATAATACTTAACATCTAAATTCTTTAATTTAATATTATCTAAAAGTTTCATATATCTAATTCTATCTCTATAAGTTTTAAGAGTAGTAGATTTAACTTTATCTTCTTGATAACTATAATAAGCAGTATATAACTCTTTAAAAGTCATATCTTTATTCTCATTTAAATAACCCATAGTAGTAGCAAATTTACTTTCAGCTGCGAGTGCCTCTTGTTTAGTTCTATACGCCTTTGACGTATACTTTTTTCTCTTACCAGATAGAGTAGGGATATAAGTATAAAATACCCACTTACGACCATCTTTTGTCCATTTATATTGCTCTAATAGTCTTGTAGCCATTAGCATTCCTCCTTTACTTACAAAACTATCATGCACTCCTAAAAACCATTTTATCACATTTAGGAGTGCTTTGATAATTTATCTACTTAAATCATAATCATTTGATTTACTTTTTTCGTTTTTACGATTAATTTTATCAGCATCATTTAATGCCAAATTAATATCAATTGTTTCTTCTTTAATATTATGATGTCCCATTAAACGATACATTGCTTTAGATATTTTTCTACAAGCTTTATACATCTCTTCTTTGAATCTTTTAAATAATTCATCTAGTTTTTTTATATTACCCTCTAATTCTTTAATTATTTTATTTTTTTCTTTTATAATTTTATCTTGTTTATTAATTGTATTAAGTTGTTCATTAACAAGTTCCTGGAATTGTTTATAGGCTGTGTTATCCTTTAAATCAGAATTTTCAGTACTTAATTTTTTTATTTTCTCATTCATATCATTAAGAAGAATATTTTTCTTTTCAATCATACCTTTTTTATTGGCATTATCTCTTTGAATTTTTTTAGAATAGTTAATTAATTTTTCTACATCTTTATCACTATATCCTACAAGTTTTCTTTTAATAGGATTTAATATTTCTTTCGAATCAATACTTTCAATTTCATCATTAGTTTTCATCATATTTTGATTTAGTATTTCGTTTTTTAATAGTTCTAATTTTATATCATTTAATTGTTCATTCAAATCTTCAATTTCCTTTTCAGCCTTAGTTTTATGATGAACATTAGAACCAATATTACCACGATATAAATTAAAGCCTTTTTCAGTAATATATTTATTATATTCGTCTTGGATTTTAGCAAATGACATTTTGCCACCTCTATCTTTCCAAAACTGATCACAATTTAAAAATTTTCCTTTTTCTATAGAATATATAATATTACCATCTTTATCTTTCTTTTGAACAGGTACTAATTTATCATTACCATCCTTATCAGTAATTACATGTTTAATAATATTACCATTATCATCAGTTTCAAATTGTTTTCTTTTAACCTCATTTACAACTGGTAGAAAATAGAACTGCATATGTGGAGTATCCTCATCATAATGAACATCAGCAAATACAACATTCTCCTTACCAACTAAATTCTCTAAAAATTTATAACTATCATCAAAAAATTGTTTAACCTTAATAGGTATATCTTTTTCACTTTTTATATCAGGTACTAAAATAGTTTTACCTTTCTTTTTTCCTGCTTTATAAACACGATTTGTTTTTTTAAACTTCATACCAAGACTTTGAAAAAATTCAGGTCCACTTGATACCATCGCACCATTTAATAAATTAGTATTCTTCCCATTATTGTAATAAACATTATTTTCTTTTAAAGTAGAGTAGACCTTACTTGCTAAATTAGGTTTATCAAATTCTACATATCTTACATTAAATTTTGTTCTATCTTTATCATAATTTCCAGTACCAATTCTCTTTAATAACTCAGCACTAAGCCCACCTAAATCCTTTGATTTATACTTGTTATCAAACCTTAATACTTGATTACCATCATACACTATATACCTCCTTTGAACTAACTTTCACGACTTTGGTCAATTAATGACCTATCTCACTAGGGCATAGCCCCTGTGAGTTTAAGGATTTCACCCTTAAAAATCCCATAGCTTGTTTATTCGCAAATGCCTAAACTAATGTAAAGGCAAATGCTTATAAACAAGATTAAATAATAACCATCTACAAGATACTTATTATTTAATGAATTATTAAAAACAAGTTTTAATAATTGTAAAAATATTCGTTATCGCCACTTACAAAATTACTTCGTAATTTCATAACGTGCCACACTCATTTTTTACATATATAACTTTTTAGAAAAAAGTTATCAAAAACTATTCATCATTAGTAGGTTCTTCATAATGAACATGATATAAACGTCTATCAGATTCTCTTGTCTTTGTTATATGAAGACCTTCTTGTTCTAATAAATCTAAATTAGAATTTAATAATCTACCAAATTGTTTTGGTGTCAAAAAAATTTTTGCTTTATTAACGATCTCATTGCATACAAAATCAAAATCTTTTTTATCAACAGCATATTTGATAAAAGTGATTAAATTTGAATCTATAAAATCATCATCAACAGGATTAATAACACTAAATATTTGATTAGATGATTTCTTTAAATGAATATCTAATTCAGGAAAATCTCTATTGATAATATTCAATCTAATTAATGATTTATCAGTTTTATTTTCTATTAAAGTTAATTTACCATCAACAACAGCATCAAAGGCAGTACTACCTAAAACTTTACCTTGCTTATTTAAGTGATGAGTAAATAAAATTGTTACATTGTTTTTATCACATATTTCTCTTAATTTAGGTAATAACTTTTGTCCCACATCTTGATAATTATTAATGTCATAATCAATACCTAAATTTATATCTTTTAACATATCCATAATAATTATTTTACCGTTCATATTTTTAGCAAAATCATTTATCTTATATTCTATATCAAATATACTTACTTCACCTTTACCATCTCTATCTATAATAAAGAAAGTTTTTAAAGGAAAAGTAAGACCTAAAGATTCTACACGCTCTTGAATTTGACCAAAATTAGATTCTGTGCTAATATATAAAACGGGTGAGGACATTGTATTATGTCCTAAAAAATTTGTTCCTTTAGTTATTGCGTTGGCAAGTTGTAGGGCAAACATCGACTTACCAACTTTAGCATTTGAAACTAAACAATATAACCCATTAGACTTCATTATTCCATCAATAATGTTGTCTTTTTTTGTGTTTGTATCAACTTCTTCTATTGCTTTCATTCTAAACTCCTTTCTTTACTCTTGATTCCAAATAGTTGATATTAATATCTAAATAATCTACGACTTCTTTCATAGGTACAACATGATGTGGAATTTTATATCCTTGTTTAATTAATCTGTTTTTAATTTCTCTTTTAACTCTCAAAGCACTGTTCCTACCAAATTGACCTAATACCATCAAATCTTGTAGAGTACACCATTGTTTAGATACTAATTCTAGTGTTTCTTCTGCTCTCATATATTCACCTCCGTTCTACTATATATTATAAACTTATAAGTTGGTTATAATGATTAGTGCAACTTATAAGTTGATAAAAGTATATAACATTAAAAATTGTTTGTCAACATATTAGTTGTAAAAATTAAAAAAATACAACTAAAAAGTTGAATTTTATTTAAAAACATGCTATATTATATAGAGAAGGGAGAAAAAACACATGAATAATAATGAAAAAGTTGGTGAAATAATCGCCCGTGCAAGAGAAGAAAAAAACTTATCAAAAAGAGAATTAGCAAATCTTGCTAAAATAAGTGATACAGAACTCGCACGTATAGAATCAGGAGAGAGGGAAACACCTAATCCTAAAACATTAAGAAAAATAAGTAAATACATAGGAATAAACTATAATGATTTAATGTATGCTTCAGGACTAGGAGCATCTGTTAGTCCTTTAAATCCATACTTAATAGAATATTATAGTAATCTTAAAGGAGATAATTTAAGAACAGCCTATAAAAATTTAAAAGTATCAATAGAACATAATAATATAGTAATTGAATCATTAAAAAAACAAACTGGAGAAAATGATATAACAGAAGAAAAGAAAAGTGTTTTACTAGAAACCATTGAAGACCTAGAATATCAAAATGAAACAAATGAAGAAATAATTAAGTTATTAAAAGGAAATGCAATAGAGGAGTTTATGGATGATGAAAAATAGATTAAAGAGATTAAATAAAATTCAAATAATAAGTTTAATATTATTAACAATTACATATATACTAAGAATATTCAATGTACTAACTGATAATATTTATTTTACAACTCCATTATTACTTAGTACACTAGGGCTTATTAAATTTATGGCAAAATGGTCAAACGAAGGTAAAACATGGTTTAAAAAAATGGATAAAAATTATAATAAAAACTTTACTAGAAAACCATCAGATGCATTATTCTTCCTTGTAGTAGCATATGTAGTAGTTGTTGCAGGAATTTATGTTACAAATATATTTGTTGAAAATTATTTAACAGAATCATTATTCGCACTATATTTACTTACAATCGTATATAACTACATGGCATTAGTATTAGTTGATAAAACATCAGAAGATGTTGTAAAATTTATAGATGAAAGTGGTAAAGGTAAAGTAGAAAGGAAAAAGAAAAATGGAAAATAAATTTAATTTAACAAGAGAACAAAATATATTTGTAGCAAAAAGAAATATAGTAGATTATATATGGAAAAGTGCTAATCTAGAAGGTATTGGAGTAACATATCCAGAAACACAAGCAATATATGATGGTGGAGTAGTAAATGGTTTAACCGTTGATAATATAATTGCTATCAATAACCTAAAATATGCTTGGCAATTTGTTCTTGAAAATGAAGGTATAGAATACGATTATAAAGCACTATGTCAAATACATAAACTTACTTGTGATAAATTAGTACTAGATGAAAACCTAGGAAGAATAAGAACAACACCAGTAAATATTGGTGGTACAAAATGGACACCACAATTTCCAATAGAAAGTCAAATAAAAGAAGAATTAGAAAATTTATTAAATCAACCAACAAAAACTAAAACAGAAATAGCAATAGAAATAATGCTTTGGATCATGAGAAGACAAATGTTTATAGATGGTAATAAAAGAGTAGCAATGTTATTCGCAAATAAAATATTAATAGACAATGGTTGTGGTATTATAACAATAGCACAAGACTTACAAATAACATTCTTTGAAAAACTAATCAAATTCTACGAAACAGGAGATAATACAGATTTAAAAGAGTGGATATATGATAACTGTATAGATGGAATTAGTTTAAATAATTAATGACAATATGACGTTATGACATTAGATTATGGTAGGGTACCCCACCTAGATATTAATGTCATATTGTCATTTTTTTATGAACAAAAAAACTCTAATTGATAGAGTCCTAATCACGTATAATCTAATTATGTGATTTTTTCACATATATTAGAAACTCCTTTCTTTATATATTTATAACTGAATTGAGTTATAATATTTTGGCACTGTGGATTTGTATTTCCATTTTTACGGCATTGACTGGTTAGAGGTGACAACTACCACAGGCTTTTATTTTTATTGGTAATTAGTTAGTTAACGCTTTGACGTTTTATATTTTACGTGAATACATAAATAGAGGTCTTGTGTAAAACATACAGTGCATTAAAACTAATTGGAGGTGTTTTATGTATTTTGTTGGAATTGATATTTCAAAATACAAACATGACTGTTTCATTTGTACTGAAGCAGGTGAAGTAATTGAAGAAAATTTATCTTTCACAAACACCAATGAAGGATTTATTCAATTACTTAATTTATTAAAATTTTTAGATAATAGTCAAGAAATACGGATAGGATTTGAAGCTACTGGTCATTATGGAATGAACCTTAAGCTATTCCTTGAAAAGAATAATTATTCTTTTATGGAATTTAATCCTGCTCTTGTTAAAAGATTTATTTCAACTCAAACTCTAAGAAGAACTAAAACAGATAAGAAAGATGCAATGCTCATTACTAAGTATCTTATATCTGTGGATTACAAACCCCATCCAAAACAATTTTATCACAAATATTCATTAAAGTCTTTATCTAGAATGAGAGAAAAGTTAGTTAAGCAACGTTCATATTATGAAGTTCAAATTACAAATACACTAGATATTATATTTCCTGAATATAAACCTTTCTTTAATAATGATTTTTCTAAAACTAGTTTATATATTTTAAATAAATATAAAACTCCAGATAAAATTAAAAATATGAAAGATTTTGATTCTATTAGAAAAATATCTCGTGGTAAATTCACTTCTGCTAATTTTATTAAACTTAAAGAACTTGCTAAAAATTCTGTTGGTATTTCAAATGATATATTTGAAACTGAACTTGAATCATTACTAACTCTTCGTTCGCAAATTGAGATTGAAATAAATAAACTTGAGAATAAAATCGAATCTATTATCAAAGAACTTAATCCACCAATTTTATCCATTAAAGGAATTGGTACTATTTCTTGTGCTGGAATCATTTCCGAATTTGGTGATTTATCTAGATTTAAATCAGCTGATGCATGCGTTGCTTTTGCTGGTATTGAACCAAGTATTTCACAATCTGGAACTGAATCTCACACTGGTCACATGGTTAAACATGGATCTGGGCATTTAAGATACTATCTTATGAATGCTGCAGATTATGTTTTTATGCATGAACCTATATTTACAGAATTCTATTATAAAAAACGTTCTGAAGGTAAGCCTCATAGAGTTGCCTTAACTCACGTAGCTAAAAAACTTGTAAGAATTATTTATAAACTAGAATCTGAAAACATTGAATTTAAAGGTAATCTTTAATTATTATTTGTCATATGGCGAACGATAGTGAGTTCATTTTACCATTGATAAATAATAATTAAGACAACAATATTTTTGCCAACAAAGTTGGACTTTGTTGCTTATCTACCTTCAAAAAAAATTTTGTATTTTTGAAGGCCTTTTGAGTGGACAAAAAACTATATATTTTTTTTGTTAAAAAATGCTTGACTTCTTATAGTTAGTCACCTATAAATATTATCTAATGAACATTTATAGAATGTACTACATTTAATATATGTACTTTTTGATAAAATTATACTATAATGAATTCGGAGGGAAAGAATATGAAAAGAAGATTTATTATAATTGGTTTAATAGGTATTATCATAATTTGTATTTTATCATTTATTATTCCAAAGAATCCATATGAGATGATACCATCATTTACATATTTGAGTTTTGATAAACCTTTATGGTTGTGTATTACATTGAGTGGAAGTTTTATTTATATAAGTTTATTGTATGAAATATATATATTAAAAAATAAATAGATATTAAAAAAATTGCCACATATTAGTGATGATTAATAATCAAGTTGTTATGAAAAAAAATATAGAAAATTGTGTGAAAAAACACGTAAAAAAAAACTTTACTATTTTTTTAATTTTTGATAAAATATAAATATAGGCTAGGAGAGTATTTATATGAGAAAAATTTTAGAAAAAAATAGTAAAGAAAATGTTTGTATTAATACCAATGGAAAATATGCTGATAGTAAATATAACGGTTTTACTTTGATTGAGTTGTTAGCTATTATAGTAATACTCGCAATAATTGCAGTAATAACAGTACCATTAATATTAGGTATAATAGATGATGCAAAGAAAGGTTCAATAACAGATTCAGCATACGGATATAAAAATGCAATACAAAATTATAGTATGTATATGCAAACAGTTGATTCAAATAGTGATGGATTAAATGGAAGTTATACTGTAGATGAATTAAAAACATTAGGATTAGAAGTTACAGGAAAAGAACCAGATAATGGTACAATATTAATAGATAATTATGGAATCTCAGGCTGTTTAGAGTTTGATGAATATAAAGCAAGCATCTATAATAATGAAGTAGTAAGTACTTCTAAAGGAAATTGCCCAACAGAAAAACTTGTAACAACAGGAGATGGACTATATAAGTCTGAAACTGAACCAGGAAGATTCGTATATAGAGGAGCAACTCCAAATAATTATATAACATTAAATGAAGGAACAGCATCGTCTCCTAGTAATGTAACTTATAGAATAATATCATATGAGCCAGATGGAACAATAAAAGTTATAAGAGATGCAAGTATTGGATCAAAATCATTTGATGAACGTGATTCAAGCGATACAACAACAGGACCAAGACATAATACTGATAATACATTTTGTAATTATTCAGGAACATATTATGGATGTAATGTATGGGGAAATTTAAGTAATACTTTCTATAATGGTGCAACATTAGGTAGTACTTTTAATTATAAGTATTATGCTAATAATACTAATACAGAATTAACAAATTCAACAAACACAGGAACAGTTACAGTAGACTCAACACTAAATCAGTATTTAAATAACACATGGATAACAGATAAAGAAATGTCAAAGTATATTGATAATCATGATTTTAATGTAGGTGGAGTTTATTATACTTCGTCATATACAGGTGGAGATAAAGGGTTACAAAAAGAAAAAACGGAAGAAAAGTTATATACATGGAATGGAAAAATTGGTTTAATGAATATTACAGATTATGTAGAAACATCTTTAAATCCAACTTGTACAAGTGTATATTCTAACTTTTATTACAACACTAATTATTATTATGAAAGTTCACAACATATAACAGGATATGATAATTGGCCATGTAGTAATAGAACATATAATTGGTTGCCTAAAGCAATTACCGAGTGGTCTCTTTCGCCTATTTCGTACAACCGCAGCCACGTGTGGATTGTGAACTCGACAGGCTTTTTCAACTACAACAGCGCGGGCTACACTTTTGGGGTTCGCCCAGCCTTCTATCTTAAATCAGAAATCAGCCTGACAGGTGAGGGAACAACAACAACCCCTTACAGTATTTCAAACATGTAAGAAACAAACGTATTTGATGTGAGCAGGAAGCGTAAGCTTCTAGCTCCATAGCTCCCGCTTCACGAAAGTGAAGTGGGTAGGCCTAAATATTATAAATAGTTATTATAAAATTTATGTTACAAAGGAGTAATGATGGCAAGTTATAATGATTATAAAGAATATAAAAATAAAAAAATACAATCTCTAGTATTAATTAAATCAGGAGTTTTCTATGAAACATATAATGATGATTGTAAAATTATGCTAGATTTATTTAACTATCAAATAAAAAATTTTAAAAGTTTTTCTAGGACTGGTTTTCCAGTAAATAATATAAAAAAAGTAAGAGA
>JAGKUT010000025.1 GCA_021152765.1 Actinomycetes bacterium | reverse complement strand
TTGTTTTAAAAAAATATTTATGTTAAAATAAATATGTTGTGAGAAAAATGGTCTGTTGGTGAAGTGGTTTAACACATTGCCCTCTCAAGGCAACATTCACGGGTCCGAATCCCGTACAGACTACCATATAAAAATCAAACTTGAACAAATCGTTCAAGTTTTTATTTACACTAATTTAATAAAAATGTTAAAATGTAGGCATAAGGAGATGATATTATGTTAAAAAACGAAAATGATATACTACTTAATAAAAGTATGAGCCTTAGCGAATATATAAACCGTATCAGAAATATAATAAATCAAAATAACAAACAAAACATAGAGAGTGAAGATGAAAGAATAATAAAAGCTGCACATGAAATTCTAAAAGCAAAACCAGAAAATATAGAATCATTCTTAAATAAACTTGAAGAAAAAATACAAAAATGGATAAATGACGCAATCCCTAAAGAAGCAATATTAACTTTAGAAGACTATGATAATTACTTTAACTACGCTATTTCAAATAAAAATCCAAATCAAGAATTTGTAGATAGAATAATAAAAGAACTAGACGAAAAACTTAGCAGTATGTCAGATGAAGAAAGAGAAGAATACTTTAAACAAATGGGATTCGTAACAATAAAAGACGATATGCCAGAAAACATAAAAGAACGTGCACAAATAAATAAAATAATCGCAAAACAAAAAAAGAAAGAATATCCAAATAAATAGATATTCTTTTTACTTTATGTTCCTACTGTAATGAAAAATATATTGAATAACCAAGCCACAATTATTAGAATACTTATCTAACATAAACTTTCTAATATCAGATACTTTATCCAAATTATATTTATCCTTCATATATTTCTTAACCCATGTATCAATAGGAAACACATCAAATCTATGATATCCAAATAATAATATACAACTTGCGACTTTCTCCCCTATTCCTTTATAACTCATTAAATATTTTAATGCATCATCACTATTCATATTATCAATTAAATTATAATCAAAATTACCAGAAACAATATCTTGAATAATACCATAAATATATTTATCCCTAAACCCAGTTTTACAACTTCTAAAATCACTAATAGAAGCACTCTTCATCTCATCTATAGTTGGAAATAAATAATACTCTTCCCCTCTAAAAGAAACCTTCTTACCAAACATACGAGAAATATTATCAAGACCATTTCTAATTTGAGGAACACCATTATTCGCACTTAATATATAACTTATAATAACTTCTAATTTAGGCTCATTAATCATTTTTAAACCAATGCAAGAATTAACAACGCTAGAATTATTCTTATCAATAGAAATAATTTCTTTATTAATTAAATTATAATCATAATCCAAATCAAAATATTTTCTAACAACACTTTCAATATTATCCATATTATTAGAATCAATATATAACTTATTATCATCCATTTTTAAATTAACAACTCTATCACTTAATATAACAGTATAAGAATTATCATCAAGAACCTTAAATCTAAAAATCTGTCCACAAGTAACAGTATCATGTAAATTAAAATCATCAACAACAATATACATAATATCACCATAAAATATTATACAAAAATTAAAAAAGTTAGTAAACACTAACTCTATAATCTATTTTTTTAGTTAATTTAGGACCATTAACTTTTTTCCTAGAAGAACTAAAAAACTCTGAATCATCTTTATTATCAATAATTTCTCTTGCAACCTCATCAAGTGATCCATCATTTATTTTATCAAAATAAACTCCATTATCATTAAACTTACTAGCATGAACTAAATAAGAATCTTCATATAAATAATTAAATAAATCAGTTAAATATTCATATTCAGAAGCACTACTATATAATTTACTTAAATCATTAGGATTATATTGTTTACCAAATCTAGCAAGTACTTCATTATAATCAGGATTAATACCATTTTTCTTACAACTAGAAACAATTTCATTAATACTAATCAAAATAACATCAATGTATGTATTATAACTATATGAAATAGATTCATCACCCTTAGAAATAGATCTAACCCTACACATATCATTTAAAAATTTAAAATAAAATAACATAGACTTTAAATCATCATTAACAATATCAATTCTTTCTTCTTGTCGCATTCCAAACTTAGAATCATTATATGAAACTATATAAAAAGCATCACAACCATTCTCATTAAAAACAATTCTAACTTTACTTCCTATCTCCATAATTTGTCTATAATCAAACCCAGTAAATGGATAACTCATAATTTTCTTTTCATTCATAACCTTACCTCATACTACTCTCTACTATTAAACTATAAAAATTATAACACACAAAAATAATATTAGAAAAGTATTTTGAAAAAAATTATAAAAAAAAGATAAAATTTAAATTATCTTGTTTTTTTAACCTCATATTCGTTATATTTATATTCCTTTAAAGAAGAAACATCAACATATAAATCTCCATCTTTTTGAGGAACAAAATAAACCTTTTCAATAGAAGAATCATTCGTATCCTCGCAAAGATTAATATAATCTTCAACATCAACAATACTGCTTAAATCATAAAAATAATCATCATTCATTTTTGCCAATGTAACATTGTACTTTATAATTTTATCGTTTTTACCATATCTGCAAAAAACTTTATTATTCGCAAATTTCTTAAAAACCATGCTTTCTTCATTAAATCCAATACATTTAACTACATTGCCTTTATAAATGTTTTCTAACTTCATAAGTACTCACCTAAACATATTATAAATCAAAATATATACTTTTACAAGAAAAAAAGACTTAATTAAATCTATTAAATCTTTTTATAATTCTTTCCTTACCAATTAATTTTAATAACTCATATAAATCAGGAGTCATACTACTAGTAGTTAATGCCACTCTTATAACAGTAGAAACATCAGCTACATTTCCCTTAAAATTATCTGGATTTGCTTTATAAGCCTTCATATCAGAAGCATAACCCAAAAGATCGCATAAAGACTTAATCTTATTAAACCATGTTTCCTTATCATCAGCCTCATCATAATATTTATCAATATAAGTACTTAAAATATTCTTAATTTCTTCTTTATCAGTAATATTCTTAAAATCATATGATAATTCTTTATTATCAAATAATTCATCATACATATACCAAATAGAATTAGAAACATCACTGTATTTAGCAAAATCTTTTCTTGGTTTCTTTTGTTCTCTTTCAATATTTAAAATACTAATAGTATAATCTTTATATTTAGAAATTAATGAAGCAAAATCTTTATCATAACTATTAGCCCAATTTAAAACTCTATCATATACTTCAGTTGCTTTTAATCTACTTAAATAATTCTTAGAAATATTAGTTAACTTCTCCATATCATAGATTGCTCCACCAGAAGAACCAACTTTCTTAAAATCAAACTTAAAATCAGAAATATCACTTCCAGGATTAGCGTCTAACCAAGCCTCAAAATTAGAATTAATAATAGTAGCTAAATATAACTTAACAGCCTCAACTGGAATACCTTGCTCAATATAATAAACTAAACCTGTTTCAGGATCCTTTCTCTTAGATAATTTTCTCTTAGTACCATTATCATTTTTTAATAATGGAGCTAAATGAGCATACTTAACATGCTTAAATCCTAAAACATCAAATATTTGCAAATGCTTAGCTGTAGAAGAAACCCATTCGTCCCCTCTAATAACATGAGTAGTCTTCATTAAATGATCATCAATCGCATGAGCAAAATGATAAGTAGGAAGACCATCCTTCTTAATAATAACCTCATCAATATCATTCTCAGGCATTTCAATTTTACCCTTAATTAAATCATTAATAATGATACTCTTATTAAAGTCACCAGGAGACTTCATTCTAATAACAAACTTCTCGCCATTATTAATTCTACTAATAGCCTCTTCTTTAGTCATATGTCTGTCTTTAGCGTATCTTCCATAATAACCAAGTCTTTGCTTAGTACTCTCTTGAAATTCACGAATCTCATCTAACTCTTCCTTAGAAGCAAAAGATGGATAAGCCTTATCTTCCTCTATTAACTTTCTAGCATAAGCCTGATATATGTCTTTTCTCTTACTTTGCATATAAGGTCCATATGAACCAACCTCATCAGTATCATTAATCATACCCTCATCAAAAGTAATATCAAAGTCCTTCATTATATCAAGAATTTTAGAAACACCATTCTCAACAGTTCTTTCAGTATCAGTGTCCTCAATTCTCAAGAAATATACACCATTACTTTGCTTAGCAAAACAATATGCCATAAAACCAGATAATAAATTACCCATATGTGGAAGCCCAGTAGGACTTGGAGCATATCTAGTTACAATCGCACCTTCAGGTAAATCTCTTTCAGGATATAAATTTTCATAATACTCCCAGTCATGTTCTACATCAGGAAGTAAAAATTCAGCAAACTCTTTATTAGTCATAATATCACGCTTTCTACATTAATTTAAAAACAAATTTGGCTGCCCCAGTTAGATTCGAACTAACGATTATGGAGTCAGAGTCCAATGCCTTACCGCTTGGCCATGGGGCAATAACAGAATAATTATACCATTATAATTAAAAAAAATCTATAAAATTATTAATTTATGCTATAATTATAAATGGTGAGAATATGAAAAAAGAAAAACTAAATATAAATATAACATTAGATAAGAATACACAAGTATTCAACCCATATAATAAAGAACAACTTTCAGATGAATTAAGTAACTATATCTATAGTTGTTGTAAAGGAACACCAACTAAAAAAAACATAAAAATAAATATAATACATAAACATGAAATAAAAGAAGAAGAAAAAAAAGAAATAATAGACGCAATTAGATCAAACTTCGGAATAGATATACAAGAAAATATATTACAAATACAATATGAACTAAGCCTAGAATTATTATTAATATTTATAGGAACAATACTTCTAGTAACATCAAAAATATTTCATAATTTAGATGCATTCGTAATAGACGAAGTAATATCAATATTTGGTTGGGTAATGATTTGGGAAGCCGCATACCACTTCATATTTATAGATATAAAAAAATTCATAGAAAATAAAAGATTAAAAAAACTAACAGAAGCTAAAATAAACTTCAAACAAAAAGACTAGAAATCAAATTCTAGTCTTTTTTCTTAACTTTAGTCTTACCATTCAATTGATTAAAAAGTTCATCAAATTTACTATTAATACTTTCACGAGAATATTCTTCAGAATCAAAACGTATTGTCTCATCAGACCTAATCATATGAATATGTAATTCATCTCCACTATCAAGAACAACTTTCTTATGTGCTTCCTTATCAACACCATCTATATCACTATAAAAAATATAATTATATTCAGGATCACCAGATTCAATTACTGCTCTAGAATGAGCTAAAACATCTGCACCTTTTATAAATACTGCAAATTCATAATTATACTCAGGATCTTTACTATCAATTACAACCTTCTCATGTTTTCTAATATCAGCACCTTCTATATACAAAGCAAATAAATAATTATATTTAGCATCTCCACTTTCAATAACTGCATTCTCATGTTCAGCAAAATCACAACCTTCTACAAAACGAGCAAATTCATAATTATACTCAGGATTCTTACTATCAATCACAACTTTACCATGAGCCTTTATATCTGCACCTTTAATATTTCGAGCAAAATTACAACAAATACTAGGATTTCCACATTCAAGTACTATTTTCTCATGAGCCTTCATATCAGAACCATCAATACAAGCAAAACAATAATTATAATAAGCATCTTTACTATCAATCACAACTTTACCATGAGGACTTATATCAACATCTTCACCCAAACCTTCAATTTCTCTAGCAAACCAATAATTATCTTTAACATTCTTGCTATCAACAATTACCTTACTATGCTTTTTATAATCAGCACCTTCAACATGTTGTATAAACCACATAGACAAATTAGAATTATTACATTGAATAACCTTATCCTCAAACAATTCAATTGTTTTTTTATAACCATATATTCTAATAAATTTATATATTTCTTCCTTAATTTCTTCAATTATATCCATAAACCCTCCATAATTTAAACATTAATAATTCTTTAAAAACTCTTCTAATTCATCAACATCACTAAATATATTATCAAAAATGTTATATAAAGAATCAGTAGAATCAAATTCACCTATCGCATAACACTTCTTACCCATTCCGTAAGCAATACCAGCCTCAATATGTCCAGACTTTCCCGCAGGTAAAACTAATAAAAAATTTTTAGAAGCCTTTTCATTTTCTAAATCCTGATTAAAAATATTTAAAACAACATCACTCTTTAAATCTAAAGACTCAAATACATCCATCTTATCATTAACATCATCACTATTACCATAACTATTAATAGTATCATCATTCTTTAAAAAACAATAATAAGAAATATTATACTTATCAAATAAATCACAAATCTTTAAAATATTTTCCTTATTTCTAGTCTTACCAGCTATAAAAAAATCATATTTCATTTTAAACCCTCTCTTACTTTCATCCATGCTTTACCAAGTCTATTTTCTCCATTATTATTACTATCTAATCCCCATTCAGTATCTTCATCAACACAATACTCACAAATAGTATAATTTAAAGTATTTAATAAACACTCTCTAACAATTGGATTCTGTTCCATCTTTAATCTAAAAACTTTTTCTAATAACTCATACTTAACTTCATTCCAATTAGAAATTCTCTCATTCTTATATTTTCTACCAATATTTCTAGCATCATAAGGATTACTACAATTAAGTATTTCATCACGTATATTAGAATCAGTAAACTTTAAATACTGAAAAGCATGTTCTCCAGTATTAAAATAAACATCATCCATATAAAATCCAAAAGCAGAAAAATTCTCTAAAGGAAAAACACCAGTTATATATTTATTAATATCATACACAACTTCTTTATCATTATCAAATAATTTAAGCATATCTACACCTCATATTAATTATACAATTTTAATAAAATAATTAAAAGAAAAAACTATCAAAAAAGATAGTTTCTAAAATACAATATCACCAGTAAATATCTTCTTTAAATATCTGCCATATAAAGTTAATATATCAGCTCTTTCAATATCATCACTAACAGTAACATCAATATCACGGTATAAATTATCATCTACATAAACAGATAACTTACCAACAGTATCACCTTTTTTTAAAGGTAACTTCATATCATACATTTCTAAATTATAAGTAGCATTCTTCTTATTATCAGTTTTCTTATTTAAAATAGTAACATTTTCCTTAGGAACAATATTAACATACTCTTTCTTACCCTTATTAATATTAATAGTATCTAATATACTTTCAGTAGATAAAAATGTCTCAGTTTCATATTGAGCAAAAGCATAATCTAACATAGAACTAACGTCACTAGTACGAGTCTTACTATCAGGTTCACCCATAACAACAGCTATAATCCTCATGCCATTTCTCTTAGCAGTAGCAGTTAAACAAAAACCAGCCTCACCTGTATAACCTGTCTTTAAACCATCTGCTCCACTATAAAATCTAACTAATTTATTAGTATTAACTAACCAAAACTTACGATCAGTACCCGCTCTTAAATAATCTTCATAAATAGAAGTATACTCAAATAACTTTTCATGTTTAACTAACTCCATCGCAATTTTTGCCATATCAGAAGCACTAGAATAATGATTTGCATCATCCAATCCATGACAATTCTTAAAATTAGTATCAGTTAAACCTAACTCATTAGCCCTCTTATTCATCATATTAACAAATTCTTCCTCAGTACCAGCAATCTTTTCAGCCATCGCAACCACTGCATCATTTCCAGATGCAACAGCTATACCTTTAAATAAATCAGAAACACTCATTTGTTCATTAGTTTCTAATAATATTTGAGAGCCACCCATACTAGAAGCATTAGAACTAACTGTTACAATATCATCCCAGTTAATAACACCTTTCTCAATATTTTCTAATATTAATAACATACTCATCATCTTAGTCATACTAGCAGGATGTAACTTCTCATGAGAATTCTTTTCAAAAATGATCTCACCAGTACTAGCTTCCATTAATATCGCACTCTTCGCATTTTGAGCTAAATTTAAATCCTCAGCGTTAACTCTAATAATAAAACAAAACATAACCACAATTAAGCAAAATACTTTTTTCATAATTCACCCCATTAAAAAATATGAAAATAAAATAAATTTATGTCGAATTAAATAATTTTTAACAAAACATATTTACACTGCATAAAATATAATGTATAATTATATTTGTATGCAGGTGTAGTACAACGGTTAGTATATGGCCTTGCCAAGGCTAGGATGCCGGTTCGATTCCGGTCACTTGCTCCACAAAAAAATTCACATCGAGTAATTCGATGTTTTTTTATGCAGTGACCGTAAAAACAAGTTTTTTACAAACCCAAATCATATTTTATAAAAATACGAAAAAAACCAATAATTCAATACTGGTTTCCTTTGGTAAATATGCAATAAATTTATAAATTACGCGTCAAATATAAATTATTGTTTACATCGATATAAGTTTTGCATACTTATAATTATCTTTTTTCTATTTACAATAAGATGGCAAGATAACATAATATTAAATAAATATCATAAAATTATAATCTTCTTTAGTTATAATCTTTAGGTTTTAATTATATTCATAAAATATAATTTATAATATCGATTATAAAGTACTAAGC
>JAGKUT010000024.1 GCA_021152765.1 Actinomycetes bacterium | reverse complement strand
TAAAGAAGAATTATTTAACTTACGTTTAAGTCAAGCTACTGGTAATCTTGAAAAACCTTCAAGAATTAGAGAATTAAGAAAGTTAGTTGCACGTATGAAAACTGTTCTACGTGAACGTGAACTACAAGATTAGGAGGTTTATAATGGAAAAAAGAACTCAAGAATTAGTAGGAAAAGTTGTAAGTGCTAAAAATGATAAGACTATTACAGTTTTAGTAGAAACTTACAAGAAAGATCGTTTATATGGTAAACGTGTTAAATATTCTAAGAAATATGCTGCACATGATGAAAAGAATGTTGCAAATGTAGGTGATACAGTTCGTATTGCTGAAACTAGACCACTATCTAAGACTAAGCATTTCCGTTTAGTTGAAGTAGTTGAAAAAGCAGTTGTTTTATAATTGCTAAGACGAATAGGAGGATTAATATATGATTCAACAACAAAGTCGTTTAAAAGTTGCTGATAACTCAGGTGCTCGTGAACTTATGGTTATTAGAGTAATGGGTGGAAGCCACGTTAAGACAGGAAATATCGGTGATATTGTAGTTGGAACTGTAAAAAAAGCTACTCCTGGCGGTACAGTTGAACGCGGAAAAGTTGTTAAGGCTGTAGTCGTTAGAAGTAAATTTGGTCTAAGAAGAGAAGATGGATCTTATATTAAATTTGATGATAACGCTTGTGTTATTATTAAGGATGATAAGAGTCCAGTAGGAACTCGTGTATTTGGACCAGTAGCACGTGAATTACGTGATAAAGATTTTATGAAAATTGTATCACTTGCTAAAGAAGTGTTATAGGTTGGAGGAATAATATGAACTTTAAAAAAGGAGATAAAGTAGTTGTTATTTCTGGAAAATCTAAAGGTACTGTTGGAACAATTTCTAATATCTTAAAGGATAATAAGGTTATTGTTGAAGGTGCTAATATGGTTAAAAAGCATATTAAACCTAATGGTCAAACTGCTGGAAGTATAGTTGAAGTTGAAGCTCCAATTAATGCTTCTAATGTAATGATCGTTGATCCAAAGACAAATAAGAGAACCAGAATTGGTCATACTACTGATAAAAAAGGTAATAAAGTTAGAGTTAGTAAGAAATCTAATGAACAACTTAATTAATTGGAAGGAGGGTATTTATGAACCACCTAAGAGAAAAATACAATAAAGAAATCATACCTAGTTTAAGAGAAAAATATGGTTATAAGAGTGTTATGGAAACTCCTAAGTTAGATAAGATAGTAGTTAATATGGGTGTAGGTGATGCTACAACTAATTCTAAATTATTAGAGGCTGCTATGAATGACTTAGAAATCATAACAGGACAAAAGCCAGTTGCTACTAGAGCTAAGAAGGCTATTGCCGGATTTAAAGTAAGAGAAGGTCAAGCAATTGGATGTAAAGTAACACTTCGTGGAGAAAATATGTACAATTTTTTAGATAAATTGATTAGTATTACATTACCACGTGTTCGTGACTTTAGAGGTATATCATCTAAAGCATTTGATGGTAGAGGAAACTATACTTTAGGTTTAACTGAACAACTTATTTTCTCAGAAATAGAATATGATAATGTTGTTAAAGTTCGTGGGATGGACATTGTGTTTGTAACTACTGCAAAGACTAATGAAGAAGCTTACGATTTACTAAAAGGTTTCGGAATGCCATTTAAGAAATAATTTATAGGAGGATTATATGGCTAAGAAAAGCATGATTGTAAAAGCTAGTCGTAAACCAAAATTCAAAGTACGTGAATATACACGTTGTGAAAGATGCGGAAGACCTCATTCTGTATTAAGAAAATATGGGATTTGCCGTATTTGTTTTAGAGAATTAGCTTATAAAGGACAAATACCAGGCGTTAAAAAATCTAGCTGGTAGGATGAAGGGAGGATATATATGGGATTTGCAAATGATCCAATCGCAGATATGCTTACAAGAATTCGTAACGCAAATCAAATGCGATATAAAGAAGTTGAAGTACCCGCTTCAAAGATTAAAATTGAAATAGCAAGAATACTTAAAGAAGAAGGTTTTATTGCTGATTATAAGATTAAGAAAAATGATGTTCAAAGTATTATTGTTTTATATTTAAAATATGGAGACAGAAAAGAACGTGTAATTACTGGACTTAAGAGAATTTCTAAACCAGGATTACGTGTTTATGCGAAAGCTCAAGAACTTCCACGTGTTTTAAATGGTTTAGGTATTGCTATCATCTCTACTTCTCATGGAGTAATGACTGATAGAGATGCAAGAAATCAATCACTTGGTGGAGAAGTTATGGCTTACATTTGGTAGAAAGAGAGGATTAATATGAGTCGTATTGGAAATAGAATTCTTACAATACCAGCTGGTGTTACTGTTAGTGTTGATGGTTCTAACGTAACTGTAAAAGGTCCTAAAGGTGAACTTTCTACTGTAATTGATAATAATATCAATGTTGAAGTTGAAGGAACTGAGTTAAAAGTTACAAGAAAGAGTGATAACTTTAAGACTGCTCATGGGACTGTAAATGCTAATATTCGTAATATGATTATTGGTGTTTCAACTGGTTTTGAAAAGAAATTAGAGGCTGTTGGTGTTGGATACCGTTTCGCACTTAAAGGAAATGAATTAGTTGTTTCTGCTGGTTATTCTCACCCAGTTAATGTTAAAATACCTACAGGTATTACTCTTGAAAGTCCAAGTAATACTGAATTAGTTGTTAAAGGTATTGATAAGCAAGCAGTTGGACAATTTGCTGCAGAGGTTAGAAGTATAAGAGAACCAGAACCTTACAAAGGAAAAGGTATTCGTTATACTGATGAACACATTATCCGTAAGGAAGGTAAGAAAGCTGCTTAATAATTAAGTAAAGGAGAGTTATTCATGATTAAGAAAGTATCTCGTAATCAAGCATGTGTTGCTAGACATGCTCGTGTAAGATCTAAAGTTGTTGGATCTGCTTCAGAACCAAGATTAAATGTATTTAGATCTAATGGAAATATTTTTGCTCAAATCATTGATGATAGCTGTGATAAGACATTAGTTAGTGCTTCTTCTATTGACAAGGAATTAAAACTTGAAAATGGTGGAAACGTTGAAGCAGCTAAAAAAGTTGGTGAATTATTAGCTAAAAGAGCTAAGAAAGCAAAAATTACTAAGGTAACTTTTGATAGAGGTGGTTACCTATATCACGGACGTGTTAAGGCTTTAGCTGACGCTGCACGTGAGAATGGATTAGAATTCTAGGAGGAAATTAGATGGAAAATAAGAAAAGAGAGCCACGTCAAAAACAATTTGAAGAAGAAATTGTTAATATTGGACGTGTTACTAAGGTAACAAAAGGTGGTCGTGATTTCCGTTTCTCTGCTACAGTTGCTGTAGGTGACAGAAAGGGTCGTGTAGGTATTGGTACTGGTAAAGCTAAAGAAGTACCTGATGCTATTAAAAAGGCTAGTCAAGCTGCTGTTAAAAACGTAGTAAGAGTTTCTATCGTTGATGGAACAATCCCACATGAAGCTATTGGTGTTAGAGGAGCTAGTAAGGTTATGTTAAAACCTGCAACTGCTGGTACTGGTGTTAAAGCTGGTGGTCCAGTTAGAGCTGTTCTAGAACTTGCTGGTGTTAAAAACATTTTATCTAAATCACTTGGATCAAATACTAAGATTAATATGGCATTTGCTACATTAGAGGCTTTAAAGAGTCAAAGAACTATTGAAGAAATTGCTAAATTACGTGGTAAGAAAGTTGAGGAAATTAGATAATGAAATTAAATACTGTTCATCCTAACGAAGGTGCTACTTTCTCTAAAAAGAGATTAGGTAGAGGTGTAGGTAGTGGATTAGGAAAAACTTCAGGTAAAGGTCATAAAGGACAAAACGCTCGTAGTGGTGGTGGAGTTAGACCTGGATTTGAAGGTGGTCAATTACCATTATTTAGAAGATTACCAAAACGTGGATTTAGTAATGCTAAGTTCAAAGTAAGATATGCTGTAATTAATTTAAGTGATTTAAACAAGTTTGAAGATGGTAGTGTTGTTACTCCAGAATTATTAAAAGAAATGGGATTAGTTAAGAATCAATTAGATGGTGTTAAAGTTTTAGGAAATGGGACTTTAGAAAAGAAATTAACTGTTAAAGCTCACAGATTTTCTGATGTTGCTTATGCAGAAATAGAAAAATTAGGTGGAAAAGCTGAGGTGATTTAATGTTTGCAACAGTAAAGCAAATATTTGCACCAAAGAATAAAGATATAAGAAAAAGAATATTATTTACATTGGCTGTATTATTTGTTTTTAGATTAGGAACTGCTATTGTAATTCCGGGAGTTAATATATCTAGCATTAATAATTTAGGTTTTCTTGAATTATTAGATGTTATGGGTGGAGGAGCCTTATCAAATGTTTCTATATTTGCTTTAGGTGTTTCACCATATATTACTGCTTCCATTATTATTCAGTTATTAGAGATGGATATTGTTCCATATCTTGCTGAATTATCTAAACAAGGTGGTACTGGAAGAGCTAAGTTAAATCAAATTACTAGAATTACTGGTATTATTCTTGCATTTATACAAGGTTATATGTTCTCATTTACATATATTAAAGGTCATGCTGTTATGGAGTATATGTTATTCTCATTAGTTTTAACAGCTGGTACTTGTTTTGTTATGTGGATGTCTGATCAGATAACTAGTAAAGGTGTTGGTAACGGTACAAGTATGATTATCATGGCTGGTATTGTTTCAGGATTACCTAATATGTTTAAGAGTGCATGGGTAGGTTTTACAGGTAATAATGGTAATTTAGGAATTTTATTATTCAGTATTTATGTTTTAGTTTATATAGCACTTATTATTGGTATTATATATATTGAAACTTCTGAGAGAAGAATTCCTATTCAATATTCTAATAAAACTACAGGGACATTCAGTAAAAATCAAAATTATATTCCTTTTAAATTAAATTCTGCAGGTGTTATGCCAGTAATATTTGCATCAGCACTTATTACAATTCCTGGTGTAATTGCTGGATTTGTTAATAAACCTGGAATAAGTAATTTTGTTAATAAATGGTTGTCTTTGTATGGTGATAAAGCTAATGGTACTGGTTTTGTACTATACATTATATTTATTTTTGCTTTTTCATATTTCTATACATTCTTACAAATTAAACCAAAAGAAATGGCTGAGAATTTGAATAAGAATGGTGGATATATTCCTGGTGTTAGACCTGGAAATGAAACTGTAAATTATGTTACTAAAGTGCTTAAGAATTTAACTGTTGTTGGTGCTTTAGGTTTAGCAATAATTGCAGCGCTTCCAATTTTATTTGGTGTTGTGACTAAGTTAAGTCGTAATATTAGTATTGGTGGTACTGGTATGCTTATCGTTATAGGTGTTTGTTTAGAGACATATAAGCAAATTGAAAGTAAGCTAGTTAGCCATACATATAAGAAAGGAAGACGAAGAAATCGATGAGAAGTATTATTCTTATAGCTCCACCTGCTGCAGGTAAGGGGACTCAATCTGATCTACTTGTTGAAAAGTATGGTTTTGCACATATTTCTACAGGTGATATGTTAAGAGAAGTAGCTAAGCATGATGACGCTATTAAGGCTAAGTTAGAAAATGGAGAATTAATTAGTGATGACATTGTGTTTAGTTTACTTCATGATAGATTAGCATCTGATGATTGTAATAAAGGATTTATACTTGATGGTTTTCCAAGAAATGTTAATCAGGCTATCAAATATGATGAAATGATTAAGGATATGGATGTTACTTCTAATGTTGTAATATTCTTGGATATTGATAAGGACATTGCTTGTAAACGTATTGTTGGAAGGGTAAGCTGTCCTAATTGTAAACGTGTTTATAATGATATGATTCCTGAGTCAATGCCTAAGGTTTCTGGAAAATGTGATGATTGTGGCGAATTACTTGTTAAAAGGTCTGATGATAATAGTGAGACTTTTGGTAAGCGCTACGATGTTTATTATGAAAATACCGCTCCATTAATTAATTATTATGAAGAAAAAGGTGTTCTTTATAAAGTTGATAGTGGAATGAGTAAGGATGTTGTTTTTAATAATATAGAAAATATCTTGGATAATTTAAATAATTAAGTTATCAAGAGTAATTATTTAAGAGTTGCTGGTAATAGCAGTTGAACCTATAATTTAGGTACTCCTAAGATTTATATTTTAGATGATGACTGGACAATTATAACAGCTTACGATAAACCATCTGCCCACTTTGAACATACTGTACTTGTTACAAAGGATGGGTATGAAATTTTAACAAAGAGGTGATTTGATGGCTAAAGATGATGTTATTGAAGTAACTGGTAAAGTAATAGAAGCCTTACCAAGTGGTGAATTTAAAGTAGAACTAGAGAACAAACATGTTGTATTGGCTCGCGTTTCTGGTAAAATGCGAATGTATAATATTCGTATTTTAGTAGGTGATACAGTAACTCTAGAGATGTCTACGTATGATTTAACACGCGGGCGCATAACCTATAGGAAAAATTAGGAGGTAATTATGAAAGTAAGAGCATCTGTAAAAAAGATTTGTCCAAAATGTAAAATTATTAAACGTAGGGGAAAGATTTATGTAATCTGTGAAAACCCTAAACATAAACAAAGACAAGGTTAATAGGAGGTGTTAATATGGCACGTATTAAAGGTGTAGATGTACCAAATAATAAGAGAAGTGAAATCGCTTTAACTTATATTTATGGTATTGGAAGAAGTTTATCAAATAAAATATTAACTGACGCTAAAGTTGATGTTAATAAGAAGGCAGGAGATTTAACTAATGACGAATTAGCTCGTATTCGTGATGAAGTTAATAAGTATACTACAGAAGGAGATTTACGTCGTGAGGTTAATATGAATATTAAGACTAAGATGGAAATCAATTCTTATGAAGGTACTCGTCATAAAAAAGGTTTACCTGTTCGTGGACAAAGAACAAATAGAAATGCAAGAACTCGTAAGGGAAAAGGTAAAGTTGTTGCTAATAAGAAAAAATAGACCATAAAAGGAGGTTATTTAAATGGCTTATAAATCAAGAAAACGTAAAGTTAAGAAGAATGTACCACAAGGTAAAGCATTTATTCATACAACTTTCAATAACACTATCGTTACTGTTAGTGATTTAGAAGGTAATGTAGTAAGTTGGGCTTCCGCTGGTACTTTAGGATTTAAAGGTAGTAAAAAGTCTACTCCATTTGCTGCTGGTATGGCTGCAGAGGCTGCTGGTCGTGCTGCTGTAGATATGGGAATGAAAACTGTAAAGGTTTTTGTTAAAGGATTAGGTTCTGGACGTGAAACAGCTATTAGATCACTTCAAACAGCTGGACTTGAAATCGAGACAATATCTGATGTAACACCTATTCCACATAATGGATGTCGTCCACCAAAACGTCCTCGTGGATAAAAGAAAAGGAGTGTTAAATAATGTTGAATTTTGAGAAACCAATGTATAAGATAACTGATTATATTGAAGGTAATAATTTTGGTAAATTTGAACTTGAACCTCTTGAAAGAGGATTTGGTACTACTTTAGGTAACGCTCTTAGAAGAGTAATGTTATCAAGTATGCCAGGAAGTGCAATTGTTGCTTTCAAAGCTGATGGCGTTATGCATGAATTTACAACTATCGAAGGTATAGTTGAAGATGTAACTACTATTGTTTTAAACTTAAAGAGTATTGTTGTTAAGAATAATACTGACGAGGTTAAAAAATTAACTTTATCTGTTAACGAAGAGAAAACTGTTACTGCAGCTGATATTGTTACTGATGGGGATGTTGAAATCATTAATCCTGATCAAGTGATTTGTACTGTTTCTAAGGGTGGTAAATTAGAGATGGAATTATTAGTTGCTAATGGTAGAGGATATGTTCCTTCTAACGAAAATAAGTCTTTTGTTGAAGGTCAAAAACTTGGATATATTCCAATTGATGCATTATATTCTCCAATCGAAAGAATTAGCTATGAGGTTGATTCTGCTCGTGTTGGACAAGATGCAAGTTATGATAAGTTAATAATGAATGTTCAAACTAATGGTTCTATTAGACCTGAAGAGGCTATGGCATTAGCTGCTAAGATTTTAATTGAACATTTAAATATAGTTACTAATTTAAGTGAAATCGCTGATATGACTGGAATTATGAATGCTAAACAAGAAGATAGTAAGTTAAAGAAATTAGAAACTTCTATCGATGATTTAGATTTCTCAGTTAGAGCTTATAATTGTTTAAAAAGAGCTGGTGTTAATACACTTGGTGATTTAACAGAAAAATCAGAATTAGAAATGATGAAAATACGTAATTTAGGTAAGAAGTCTTTAAAAGAAGTTATGGATAAAATTAAAGATATGGGACTTAAATTCCGTGATGATGACTAGTTAGGAGGTATAATATGGCTTACAGAAAATTAGGTCGTACTAATAAACATAGAAGAAGTATGCTTGCTAATTTAACTAAGGACTTAATTAATAATGAAAGAATCGAAACAACTGAAACTAGAGCTAAAGAGGTTTGTAAGTTTGTTGATAAGATGATTTCTTATGGTAAGGATGGTTCTTTAGTAGCAAGAAGAAATGCATTAGCTTTCTTACAAAATGATAATAATACTGTTAAGAAAGTTTTTGATGACTTAGCTAAGAGATATGCAAACCGTAATGGTGGTTATACTAGAATCTTAAAGTTAAATGAAAGAAGAGGAGACGACGCTTTAGTTGTTATTCTTGAATTA
>JAGKUT010000023.1 GCA_021152765.1 Actinomycetes bacterium | reverse complement strand
TTGTTATAATGAATTATTAAGTGATAAACAAAAAGAGTATTTTTGTGATTATTATCAGAATAATTTAACTTTATCTGAGATGGCTCTAAATTATGGTATTAGTCGTAATGCGATACATAGGCAAATAAAGAAAATTGCTGAGTTATTAGAGTTTTATGAGTCTAAATTATGTATTATTTCTAAAAATAATAAAATTATGGACTTGATAAATAGTACAAAAAATGATAAACTTATTAAAGAGATAGAAAGAATAATAGAGGGATAGTTATGTTTGGAAAAATAGTTTATATTAGCGATAATATGGCTCATGTTGAGATTCAAGAAGGTTCAAAACTTGAGACTGATTTAATGAATATGCATGTTGTTTTTGAGGACAATGATCATAAGGTTGTTGGTGAAATTGAAGATATTGATGCGAAATTAATTAAGATTAGATTTTTAGGTGAAATAATCAATGGTAAGTTTGTTGGTGGTGTTTTAAAGAAACCAACAATGTCTGCTTCTATTAGGGTTATTTCTTCTGATGAAGTACCTTTACTTATGGGTGAGGATAGTGCTTCAAGTTTTATTTTAGGTACTAGTCCACTTTATAATAATTACCCAATTAGGGTGGATGTTAATGGTTTATGTGCTGGACATATGGCTATTTTTGGTAATACTGGTAGCGGTAAATCTTGCGGTGTTGCTCGTCTTTTACAAAATATTTTTACTAAGTCTAAGATTTTACCTTATAGATCTAATTTCTTTATTTTTGATGCTTATGGAGAATATCATAATGCATTTAAAAATATTAATCAAATTAATCCTAATTATAATTTTAAATATTATACAACTAATAAGGCAGATACTGATGGTGAAAAGTTATGTATTCCATTATGGTTATTAGATGTTGATGATATGGCATTGTTGTTATCTGCTACTAGCCATTCTCAAATTCCTATTATTGAAAGAATGTTAAAGATTGTAAGTATTTTTTCTAAGGATGATGAGGTTGCGACTGCATATAAAAATCATTTAATAGCAAAGGCTATTATGACAATTTTATATACTAATCAAACTGCAAGTAGTAAGAGAAATGATATTTTTGCGATTATTGCTTCTTGTAGTACCACTTCATTTAATTTGGAGGCACCTGTTCAAGGTCTTGGTTATGTAAGAAAGTTTAGAGATTGTTTTGTAATTGATACTCATGGCGATTTTCCTGAAAGTAATTTAATGACTGAGTATATTACAAGTTTTATTAAAGAAGATTTTGAAGAGTATGAACCAGGGGCTCCAGGATATTATACTTTAAAAGATTTAGAGAAGGCTTTAGAGTTTACTTTAATTTCTGAAGGTTTCTTAAGAAATGAGTCTACTCATGACGAAGCTATTACATTGAAGGTTAGGTTACATTCACTTGTAATTGGTGATTATGCTAGATTCTTTGATTATCCACAATATATAACTCGTGATAATTATATTGCTAGTTTAGTTTCTGTTGGTAATAGAAAGGCTCAAATTATTAACTTTAACTTTGAGGATGTTGAAGATTGGTTTACTAAGGTTATTAATAAAGTTTATTGTAAAATGTTATTTAATTTCTGCAAAGGATTAAAGAATAGAGCGAGTATTCCTTTCCATATTTATTTGGAAGAAGCTCACCGTGTTGTTCAAAATGATAGTGACGTATTCTTACTTGGATATAATATATTTGAGAGAATTGCTAAAGAGGGTCGTAAGTATGGAATTTTATTAAATTTAATTTCTCAAAGACCTGTTGAATTATCTGAAACAGTTATTTCTCAGATTTCTAATTTCATGATATTTAAAATGAACCATCCAAGAGATTTGGATTATATTAGAAAGATGTTACCTAATATAAGTGCTGAAATTGTTGAAAAACAAAAGAGTTTACAATCTGGTACTTGTGTTGCGTTTGGTACTGCATTTAAGGTTCCATCTATTATTAAAATGGAAATGCCTAATCCAGCTCCATCAAGTGGAAACTGTGATGTAGCAAATACTTGGGCTATACATCAATAAAAAAGATTTAGAATTTATCTAAATCTTTTTTCTTTTTTTACTTGTTTTTTATTGTCTTTTTTTTAAATTTAGTATATTATGTACTTAGATAGAGTAGGAGGCTTTTATGTTTTTAGATGATTTAGTAAAAGAGTTAAATGATTTACCTTATGAGGAGTTACAATTGTTTTTAAAAATGAATGAATTGACTTTGAGAACTTATAAGAGTAATGTTAGTGTATCTGGTAGAAAGAGTGCACTTGAGATGCTTAAGGGTGTTTTAGTTGATATGCAGAATTCTATTGAAGATAAGCAGTCTGGTAAAAGTAAATAGTTTTAAAAAGACAGGTAAATTTATAGATATTTACTTGTTTTTTTGATATAATTGATACTGTCGAAAGGATTGATAACATGTTTGAAAGTTTAGGAGATAGATTACAGAGTGCGATTAATAAAATTAAAGGTTATGGAAAGATAACTGAAGATAATATTAGTGAAGTTACTCGTGAGATAAGATTGGCTTTATTAGAGGCTGATGTTAATTATAAAGTTGTTAAAGAGTTTATTAGTAATGTTAAGGAAAAGGCATTAGGTGAAGAGGTAGCTAAGAGTTTAAAGCCTGGTGAAATGTTTGTTAAGATTGTTAAGGATGAATTAGTAGAGTTATTAGGTGGTGAAGCTGCGCCTTTATATACTTCTGGTAAGCCAAGTATTTTAATGCTTGTTGGTTTACAAGGTGCTGGTAAAACTACTATGATTGGTAAGCTAGGTTTAATGTTAAGAAAGAAGCATGCTAAGAAACCATTACTTGTTGCATGTGATGTTTATAGACCTGCTGCTATTGATCAGTTAAAGCAGATTGGTCGTGAGTTAAATATTCCTGTTTATGATGAGGGTAAGGGTAATCCTATTGATATAGCTAAGAATGGTGTTAATTATGCTAAAGAGAATGGTTTTGATTATGTACTTCTTGATACAGCTGGTAGACTTCATATTGATGAGGCTTTAATGGATGAGTTAAATAATATTAATGATTGTGTTAAGCCTAATGAAATATTACTTGTTGTTGATAGTATGACTGGTCAAGATGCGATTAATGTTATTGAGGGATTTAACAGTTCTTTACCTTTAACAGGTGCTATACTTACTAAAATGGATGGTGATACTAGGGGTGGTGCTGCGTTATCTATTCGTCATTTAACTAATATTCCTATTAAGTTTGTAGGTGTTAGTGAAAAGATGGATGGTATTGAGGCTTTCTATCCTGATAGAATTGCTACTCGTATTTTAGGTATGGGTGACATTATGACTATGCTTGAGAAGGCTGAGGAAGCTATTGATCAAGATGAGGCAATGAAGGCTGCTAAAAAGATGCAAAGTGGTAAGTTTGATTTAGAGGATTTTTTAAGTCAGATGAAACAAATTAAGAAGTTAGGTCCACTTGAGAATTTGATTAAGTTAATTCCTGGTATTCCTAAGGAGTTAAAGAGTGTTAAAGTAGATCCTAAGGATATGGCTCATATTGAAGCAATTATTCTTTCTATGACTCCATATGAAAGACGTCATCCTGAGGTTTTAAAGGCAACTCGTAAACAACGTATTGCGAAAGGATCTGCTCGTAGTGTTGAGGAAGTTAATAGATTATTGAAACAGTTTGATCAAATGAAAACTATGATGAAACAGTTTAAAAATGGAAATTTTAAATTACCTTTTTAGTACAAGTTTTATTCTTGTATTTTTTTTGACATTTTTTTTAAATTTTATTTTGTATAATATGCTTGGTGATAATATGAAGAAATATTTTTGGTCTATATTTTTATCATTAATTGTTGGTATTTATTTAGGAAAGTTTACTTTAAGTCAGTATGATGATTTTAATATTTTTCCAGTTAATTTAACTTATGATACTGTTTATTTTTTGCAGCAAGGGGTTTATAGTAGTGAGGATATTATGAAAAATAATATGAGTTCTTTTGATTATTATATTTATAATTTGGAGGATGATGGATATCACACTTATGTTGGAATTACAAAAAGTAAAGAAAATGCTTTAAAAATTAAGGAATTCTTTAAAGAAAAAGGGTATGATATTTATGTAAAGGAAAATAATATTAAGAATAATTCATTTATTTCTGTTTTGAATCAGTATGATATTTTATTAAGTAGTGCGGATAATAGTAATATTGATAGCATCTGCAATCAGATTTTAAGTAGTTATGAGGAGTTGGTTATAAATGAAGATAAAGGAAATTCCAAAGAATGAGAGACCTGTTGAAAGGTTACTTTTGAATGGTAGTGAATTTTTGAGTAATGAGGAGTTGCTTTCTATTTTAATAAAGTCTGGTAATAGGGAGTATAGTTCTAAGGATTTAGCTAGTATTGTTTTACATGAATGTGATGGTGATTTAAGTCGTATTAATTATTCTATGTTATCTAAAATAAATGGTATTGGGGACGTTAAGAGTGCTTCAATACTAGCTGGTATAGAACTTGGAAGGAGGGTTAATAGGAAAGTTGATTCTATTAATAATATAAAGATAAGTAGTACTGATGTTGTTTTTGAGTATTATAAGGATTTTTTTTCTGATAAGAAACAAGAGTATTTTTATTGTATATTTTTAGACGTTAATAAGGTTGTTATTAAGGAAAAATTACTTTTTATCGGTACTTTAGATTATAGTGTTGTTCATCCTAGAGAGGTTTTTAAGGAGGCTACACTTGTTAGCGCTTCTTCTATTATATGTATTCATAATCATCCTAGTGGCAATGTTATGCCTTCTAAGAATGATATTGAAATTACTAAGAGACTTGTTAGTGCTGGTGAGATGTTAGGTATTAAAGTTATTGATCATGTTATTATTGGGCGTCAAAAATATTATAGTTTTTTAGAAAATGGTGATATTTAGTTTAATTTTATTTTTAAATATATTATAATTAGGATAGGTGGATATCATGAATAGAAGAAAAAAAGGTTTTAGAAAAATATTATTTGTTATTGTAGTTGTTTTATGTTTAATTTTATCTAGTGTTTTTATTAATAGAAATTTTAATTTACCTGATTTTTTTATTAAGGATGGTATTTTATTTGTTGATAGATTTTTAACTCATCCTTTTGAGTCTTATAGTGATGAGGATTATAATAGATTAATTACTGAAAATGAGAATTTAAAGAAGGAACTTGATAAGATTAAATATTATGAGGCTGAGAATGAGGAACTTGTTAATGAGGTTAAGAAGTTAAAGGAGTTAGTTAATATTAATAAGTCTCTTAGTGATAAGTCTTATATTAATGGTAGCGTTATTAGTCGTGGGATTGATTATTGGAATGATTCTTTAATTATTGATAAGGGCAGTAATGATGGTATTGATAATAATATGGCTGTTGTTAGTGGTGGATATTTAATAGGTATTACTTCTAATGTTAGTCATTATAATAGTAATGTTTTGTTACTTACGAATTCTAAGTTTCCTGTTAATATATCTGTAAAGATTAAAGTTGATGATAAGTATGTTTATGGTATATTAAATAAGTATAGTAATGGTTTTTATGAGGTTATGGGTATTGTTGAAAATTTAGAGATTCCAAGTGGTTCTAAGGTTGTTACTACTGGGTTAGGTAATATTTTCCCTAGCGGATTATTAGTTGGATATGTTGACAGTATAGAAACTGATAATTTTGATTTATCTAAGGTTGTTAAGGTTAAGTCTGATGTTTTATTTGACGATATTAGTTATGTTACTATAGTTAAGAGGGATAATGAATGATAATATTTATTGTTAGTGTTTTTTCTTTTATTTTAGAGTATGTTATTAATGGATTTTTTCATGGTTCTATTTTTAGTGGTTTAATTATATTTTCTTCTTTAATTTTATTGGAGCCTTATTTTAGAAAAGATAAAGATTCATATTTTATATATTGTTTTATTATTGGTTTTTTATTTGATTTAGTTTATACTGGTACTTATTTTTTGAATTCTGGTTTGTTTTTAGTTATTGGTTTATGTGTTCGCTATATAAATCGTATTACTCCTAATAATCTTATTGTTTCTATTTTGGAATTAGTTGTTATGATTAGTTTATATAGGTTTATTTCTTTTATGTTTATGGTTGTTAATGGTTTTGTGGTTATGAATTTTAATATATTATTCTGAAAATCCGCATGAATGCACATTGTCAGAATTTTGTCAGCACATTTATTGTACATAATTTGTCCCAAAATATCAAGACATAATTCAAAAGAAAATCAAAGAATTTGCCCTTTTTCTGAATATATAATGCGATGTTATGGTTAAAAGGGATTTTGACCAGGGTATCACATTATGTTATTATGATTTTGATTTCTAATTTGAAAGGCAGGACTAAGTTATGAGTATCCAATCCGATTTTCATCTTCATTCTTCTTTTTCCGGAGATTGTCATGTTCCTATGGAACAAATGATTTTATCCGGTATTGAAAAAGGACTGAAATCCATGTGTTTTACCGAGCATAACGACTTTGATTTTCCGGACGTTCCCGATGAAAACGTCAATACGGATACTTTTTTATTAAATGTAGATTCATATCTGTATGAATTACTGCGCTTACGGGATAAATATGCGGATCAGATCAAAATATTGTTTGGTATTGAAATCGGCTTGCAGAAAAGCTGCATGAAAAAGAATATTATTCTTTCCAAATCCTATGATTTTGACTTTATTATTGCATCTTCCCATTTATGTATGGGAACTGATCCATACTATCCTTCTTTTTTTGAAAACAATGAGGTTTCTGCATGTTACCGGGCATACTTTGAAGAAATGACCGAATACGTGAAATCCTATATCGGCTATGATGTTTACGGGCATCTGGATTATATTGCAAGATACGCCCCGGCTAAATCAGGCAGTCCTTTTTCTTACTTTGACTATTCCGATCTGATTGATGATATCCTTATCCATATCATTGAAAATGAAAAAGGAATTGAATGTAACACGTCTGGTCTTCGAAAAGCATTAAATGCCACAAATCCTTCCATTGACATCTTGAAAAGATACAAAGAATTAGGTGGAGAAATCATAACTGTGGGATCCGATGCACATTTTCCGGAACATGTTGCTGCTGATTTTGACAAAGCCTCCGAAATATTACAATCCTGCGGTTTTGAATATTACTGTACTTTCATGGGCAGACAGCCTTCCTTCCACAAACTATAACGCTTTTTCTTTTTATTTCGTTCTTATCAATGTCCCAGTTTCATATATTTTAGAAAAAACATCTCAGGAAGTGTTTTTTTGCACAATATTATCAGAAAAAATAAATTAATTCTTGGGACATTGATGTTAACGGTCGCCGGTATCCTGACACGGATTATCGGTTTTTTTTACCGCATTTTTTTATCGCGTCATATCGGCGAAGAAGGAATGGGCGTTTATCAGTTACTTGCACCGATTATGGCACTTTCCTTTTCTTTAACCTGTGCCGGAGTACAAACTTCCATTTCCAAACATGTTGCAGCATATGAGGCTGAAGGAAAAAGAAAAAGCAGTATTCTGACCCTGTTATATGGTTTTCTTATTTCCATCTCACTTTCCATCTTCCTAGGAATTATACTATGTAAATTCAGCCATCCGATTTCGATTCTGTTTCTTGCCGAAAAGAGATGTCAAAACCTTATTTGTGTATATGCACTCTCGCTTCCTTTCTGTGCCATCCACAGTTGTATAAACGGTTATTATTTCGGACTGAAACAGACAACTGCCCCATCTGTTACACAGTTGCTTGAACAACTCGCCCGAGTGCTCAGTGTTGTATTGGCATTTTCCATCTTTCCGGACATCAACGCAGAAAACAGAATCCTGTTTGCCGTTTTAGGACTTGTCATTGGCGAAATTGTATCTTCTTTCATCAGCATAGTGATACTATGCCAAAGCAAAAAAACACACCCTCGCACCCCTACAACCCTTTCCGAACAAGATAAACATATTCTGAAAAAAATAATTATTTTGGCAACTCCACTCAGCATTAATCGCATTGTCTTGAATTTGTTACAAAGCGTCGAAGCCGCATATCTTCCCAGAAAACTGACATCTTTCGGTCTGACATCTTCAGAATCATTATGCATTTATGGTATTTTTACAGGTATGGCTCTCCCCATGATTTTATTCCCGCAAGCCATTACGAGTTCAGTCAGTGTTTTACTTCTTCCCTATGTTTCTGAGGCAGATGCAAAACAGGACAGAAAAAAAATAGCAAGATCCATTTATTTATCTACAGCTTTTTGTCTGGCTCTCGGTTTTGTGTGTATGTTCTTTTTCTACCTGACCGGTCCCTTTATTGGAGAACTTATATTTCAAAGTCCGGATGCCGGACTGTTTATCAGAACGCTGAGTTTTATGTGTCCGTTTCTGTATTTGGGTACATTATTAACAAGTATCCTTAACGGTCTGGGCAAAGCCACCTTATCTTTTCTCATCAATGTGGCATCTATCACGCTTCGACTACTCGGAGTATTTATTTTGGTTCCTCTATACGGCATCAAAGCCTATCTGTATTTTTTAATGTTGAGTCAGTTGGCGCACTGCATTTTGAATTTTGTTGCGCTAAAAAAATATCTATACTATAATAACTCATGGCATTTTCAGTTTCAGAAAGATAGAAATTTGAAAGCCATTTGATAAATACTCTTTTCATATTTTTGAACAATCTGGAAATATGTAAAATAATACATTTTCTCAGAAACAAAGAAAAAAGGGAGTAAATAAAGAAATTAAAC
>JAGKUT010000022.1 GCA_021152765.1 Actinomycetes bacterium | reverse complement strand
TCCCCCTTATAACTACAAAGAAACATAAAACATATTATACTATAATCAGACTTAATTCCGTTATTTTATTAAAACGGACTTTCAAATAAAAATTAACGATATTTATTTAAAACACCCAAAAGTAGTACAACATTTTGCAAAAATATGTTATAATTATTAAGAATAGGAGTGTTTAGTGGTTGTAGTTATAGAAATTATTGTATTTTAAAATGTTTATTGTATTATTTCTATATAAGAATAACAAAGTGATGTTAAATTTACTCTGTTTTAATTTCACTAGTAATTTTTGCAAGAAATCTTACAGATAACTATGGAAAAAGAGTAAAATTATAACATTTATAATAAATTAATTTCAAGATACTTAAATTTGCTAACTAAAACTATTCAAAGTCTTTATTAAATTTTTAAAATTATGAGTGTAGTTAAACTACAAACGAAGGAGGTTATATTTTATGGGATTTATTAAAGCATTTTCTGGAGCATTAGGTGGTACTTTTGCTGATCAATGGAAGGATTTTTATGTTCCTAGAGCAGGTGTTCCAGGTACTGCTGCTTTATTTCAAGCAGTTCCACAATCACAAAATAATGGTCGTGGGGAAAATTATAAGGGTAATGAAAATATCATTACAAATGGTAGTAAAATTATAGTTCCAGAAGGAACAGCATTAATTACATTACAAGACGGACAAATTACTGGTCTTATAGCTGAACCAGGAGGATTTGAATTTAGATCTGATGATCCTAATTCACAATCTATGTTTGCAGGAGATGGAATCTTCGGACAAACTATTAAATCAACTTGGGAAAAAGTAAAATTTGGAGGACAACCAGGAAGCCAACAATTGGCATTTTATGTTAACTTGAAAGAAATACCTAATAATAAGTTTGGTACACAATCAGAAATTTATTGGGATGACGCTTTCTTTGGTACACAAGTTGGAGCTGTAACAAGAGGTACTTATACATTAAAAATTGTTGATCCATTGTTATTTGTTAAAAATTTTGTTCCTGCAAAATATTTACAACCAAATGCACCTGTATTTGATTTTGCTGATATGGATAATGACGCAGGAGCTCAATTATTCAATGAAGTAGTTGGTAGTTTATCTGCTGCATTCTCTAATTATACAAACGATCCTTCAAAAGGAAATCGTATGTCAAAAATTCAAGGCGATCAAATTGGATTTGCTCAAAGTTTATCACAAGCTGTTGAAGAAGGTTACCAATGGAAATCTGACAGAGGTCTTGAAATTGTTAAAACTGCAATTCTTGCTATTGAATATGACGAAGATACTAAAGAATTGATGAAAGATGTTAAAAAAGCTGACGCTTTATCTGGAGCAAGAGGAAATTCATTTATGCAACAAGCTGCTGCTCGTGGAATGCAAGCTGCTGGTGAAAATGGCGGTGGTACTGGTATGGCATTTATGGGAATGGGAATGAATGCTGCTGGTGGAATGATGGGAACTATGCAACAACCAAATAATCCATCAACATATCAACCTGCTTTTGGTGCTCAACAACAAGCACCAGCTCAAGCAGCACCTGCAAGCGAAGATCCTACTGAAAAATTGTTAAATGCTAAAAAACTATTAGACGCAGGAGCAATTTCTCAAGAAGAATATGATAAATTAAAGGCACAAGTGTTAGGAATGTAATTATATGCAAGAAGGTTATAATTCAAATATAACTCCACCTGCAAATAATAACCCTAATCCAAATTCTAATAATGGACCTACTATTGTTCAAACTGATGTCGGAGCAAAAGATGGGCAAGATAAATGTCCTAAATGTGGATCAACAGATATTGCAACAAATACTAATAATGGTAAATTAAGATGTAATTTCTGTAGACACGAATTTGAGCCGGAAAAAGTTGCTGGTATGGTAACTGACATTAATCAATTACAGGGACAAGTTATGGGATCTGGCGCACAAGATATAGTTGCTGATACAAAAGATGTATTAACATTTAAGTGTAGTAGTTGTGGAGCGGAAGTTGTTATTGATACTGCTTCTGCTTCTCAAGCTCGCTGCCATTGGTGTAGAAATACATTATCAGTAAATCAACAAATTCCTAATGGTAGTATTCCGGATGTTGTATTGCCTTTCAACATAAACAGGGATACTGCAAAATTGGAAATAGAAAAATTTGTAGGAAAGAGAAAATTTTTTGCACACCCTAAATTTAAAGAAGAATTTACTACTAATAATATAATGGGTGTATATTTTCCATATATGCTAGTTGATGTAAATGCGCACGCTAATTTAATTGGTGAGGGTGAACATCAAACTAGAAAATATTATGTTGGAAGTGGAAATAATCAAGAAGCTCGTTATGACGCTGATTTATTCCACATTGAGAGAGAATTTGATTTAACTATAAATGGTTTATCTGTTGAGTCTAATTCAGAAAGATTGAATACTACTTCTTCAAGTCAAACAAATAATATAATAAATGCTATTATGCCATTTGATGTTGAAAATTGTGTTAAATATAATGCTAATTATTTAAAAGGTTATACTTCTGAAAGAAGAGATACCAATATAGATCAATTAAGAAATTTAGTAGATACACAATCAAAAGATATTGTTAGATTTGCTGCTAATGAAACGCTACAAAACTATGATCGTGGAGTTGCTTGGTCGTCAGAAAATCTAGATGTTAAGGGACAACAATGGCAAGCAGCTTATTTACCAGTTTGGCTATATAGTTATCAACAAGTTAAAGGTGATAAAAAGTTATTACATTATGTTGCTGTAAATGCAAGAACAAAAGAAACTATGGGTAGTGTTCCTATTCATATGCCAAAATTATTTGGTGTATCTGCATTAGTTGAAATTCTAGGTATTTTAGCTATGATATTTATAGATTGGGATTATAGTTGGTTATTCTTATTATCTGGTTTCATATATTTTATAATTATGTTTACAAGATATCGTAATTCTAATGCTAGACATACCTACGAAACTGATACAAAGACAAATATGTCTAATTTGAGAAAGGTTGATAATTTTATTCAATCTAAAAAGGGACTTACAAATTCAACTATGAATGGTGCTAATAATAAAATAGTTAATGGTCAAACATCATCTAGCAAAGTTTTTGATTCATTATCTGGTCAAAACATAGGAAATAGTGTTATTAATTCTGTTACAAATAGTAGTCCTATTGCAAGTTTTATAAAAGATAGTATTGATAAAAAGGGAGGTAAATAATTATGACTTGTCCAAATTGTGGTGCAAATAATATTGATGGCTCTAGTTTTTGTATAAAATGTGGATCTAATCTTAAAGATATTCAACAATCAAATGTAAATATAGATAACACACCAATACAAAATGAACAACTTATGAATAATCAACCGGAGCAACCTATGCAACAACAACCTATTTATAATCAAACGCAAAATAATTATCAACAATCTATAAATAATCAGAGTAATGTTAATGTTAGCAATGATCCTTTAAACTATTTTGCATACGTTATTGCAATTCTATTAAAGCCATTTAAAAGTTTTAAAGAAGAAGAAGCAAAATTATGTAATACTAAAACATCTTTAATTTTTAGTTCAATAGTAGCGGGTGCGATGATGTTAATTACGCTATTAAAAGCTATGATTGCAACAGTTTTCACAAAATCTATGGATTACTCAACTTTTAAATATAAAACAAGTGTTGATTTTAGTAGATTAAAAGATTTAGATTGGTTAAGTTTAATAGGAAAAAATTTATTAATATTTGCGGGTGTTGTAGTTGCTCTAGCATTAGTATATTATATAGTAAGTTTGATTTTTAAAAAGTCAGTAAACTTTATTAAATTACTATCAATATCTGCAACATCATTAATACCTTATATATTATTAGGAATGATAGTATCGCCATTAATTGGTAAAATATGGGCTCCTTTATCAGTATTTGCAATGGTTATTGGAGCAGTTTACTCATTATTAATATTTATTAATTTAATAAATGAAGATCTATCTTTTGATAGTATTGATTTAAAAATATATTTTCATTTAATATGTCTTTCAATATTAGGAAGTGCTGGATACTATTTATATATGAAACTTATGGTAAGTAGTGTATCAACTAATATTAATGATATATTAAATATGTTTGGTTAGTGAGGTGAGTTATGAATAATAATCTAAATAATAATGATTTTTCTAACAATCAAAATAACAACAATTCTTTTAATAATTCACAATTTAATAACTCATCTAATATAAATTCTAATCTTAATCAACAAGCTAATAGTAATCCACAACAGCCAATACAACAACAAATTTATAACCAACCGGCGCAAGACTTAAATACATATCAAAATATACAACCAAATAATAATTATAATGCTACGGATAATAACAAAAAAAGCAAGAAAAATATTATATTGATTGTAATTGCTATCGTTGTTGTATTGTTAATAGGAGTATTAGTTTTTAAAAAATTTAATTCAGGTAATAATAGTGGAAAATCACTTGAAGAAAGTTTAACATCATCTAATTCATTCTTTTTAAGAAATTCTGATGGATTATATGCATTGTTTGATTTAGACGGAAAGCAACTAACAGATTATAATTTTAAAAGTGCTTCTGATTTTGTAAATGGTGCAGCAAAGGTTACTAATAAAGACGAGCAACCTGGTGTCATTTCTACTAGTGGAAAAATGATAATTAACTATGGTACTTGTAAATATTTACATCAAGAAGGACCATTTTATAATTGCGTAGATGAAGAATATAATGACAATATTATGGATTCATCAGGAAAAACAATTTTAAAAGGTAAAGATTTAGACGTAACATCATTTATAGGTGAATATCAGTATGTAATAATTGAAGATGAAAATGCAAAAAAATATACCGTATATGATTATAAGGGTAATGCTTTAACTTCATTCGCAGTTGCAGATGATAGCGACGTTGATAGTCCATCTGCTAATAGTGAAGGAAATTATGTATCAATATTCTATAATAATATGAATTATATATTTGATGTTTCAAAATCAAAATTAGTATTATCTTTTGCTGATAAGCAACATTTCTGCGTAAACAAAGTTAATGAAAATAATAATGATGAATTTACTTTGAATGCTTGCTCATCTTGGTATAGTAGTGTTGATGAATATGTATATAAATTAGTTAGAAATGGTAAAGTAGTATATACCAAGACATCAAAAAGTTCAGGTAATCTATATTTTGAAGGCGATAATGTAATCTTCTCTGATGATTATAAATATGTATTAGATGATCAAGGAAATAACGCTGTAAAAATTAGTTATACTATTTTTAAAGATTATAAAAACTATATACAACAAGCCGATGGAATATTAAATGGTGCCGAATTATATGTTAATGGTCAATTAAAAGAAAAAATAAAATGTGATAATATTCAAGGTGGATATGCGAAGCATGGTGTTTATTTGTTAGATCATTGTAGTGGTTATGGTGATGGTAGTAAGATGTACATAAAATATGATGGAACACGAATAAATGATAAGACATATAAAAGAGCTTATGAATTTGATAAAAATGGTTATGCTGTAGTTAGTGAGGATACTCAAAACTTTTATGTAATAAATTTAAAGGGTGAAAAAGTATCAGGAAATTATAGTACTAATAGTACTGCTGAAAAAATATATGCAATTAATGGAACTGATAATTTATATCGTGGAACTAATGAAGATGGAACAGAAAGTATTTTTGAAATAAATGGTGATAAATTGGTTACTGGTAAAAAGATTAGTACAGAGGTTTCAAATGGTATTGTTTATGCAATAATAGAAAATGATAATGGTTATACAATTCGTGACTTAAAAAAGAAAAAAGATATTATTACAGTAGATACAAAACCTAATACATATCCAAAATACTTTACTATTTCAAAAGATTCAAAAACTCAATATTATTCATATACTACTGGTAAAATGTTTTATGAAGGATAGTATAGGAGCAACTAAATCCTTAGTTGCTTTTTTGAAGAAAGGGAGGCAAAATAATGGAATGTCCAAATTGTAAAAGCCAAGTTGTTGATGAAGCTGATTTTTGCAATAATTGTGGTACTAATTTAAAAGAAATACGAAATAATAATCTTCAAGCACAAAATAATGTTCAACAAGCTCAAATCCAACAGCAATCACAATATACTTTTCAACAATTTGATAATAATGTTAAAAATCCGGAAAACAAGAAAAAAACATCAAAACTACCATTAGTTTTTATAGGTATTGTTATTTTAGGATTAATTGTTGGATTAAGTTATATAGGTATTAATTATTTTAATAAGAAGGTAAATATAAATAACGAAGATAACAATAAAATTGTTGAAGAAACATATAAATATAATACATTAGAAAAACTAAAATCAGATTATGAAAGTGGAGTTTTAAATGTAAATGATTATTTTACTCAACTAGTTTATTTAGAGTTTTCTTCATCAAATGTGGATTCTAAATATAATTCAGACTACGAATATTATAGTACAGAATGCGAATTAAAAACTGATGAAATATTAGAAAAGTATTATGATCAGTTAGATCAAAATATTGTTAAGTTATATTTAACTAATAAATCAATGGCAAATGTTGCACTTGGCGAAGAAACAACAGGTGTTGTTCAACAATCAAATAATGCAACTACAAAATATGAAGTAAAATTATTAAAAAATGAAGATGATTTAAGTAATGCAGCAAACCATAGATTAAATAAAGTATATTTATCTTCAAACGGAAATTTTCTAATATGGTATGCTAGTTATGGTGATGATGCAATTACGGATGATCAATTAAAATCTATTGCTAGCGGATTAGAAAATAGTATTAGTAAGTATGAACAATATTTTGGAATTGAATATTCATATAGTCCATATATTGACAATCAATATTTTAATGATGATTGGAAAAATGCAAAAGAAGTATTAACACAGAATAATATACCAACATCTGTATTGCAAACAGCTATGAGTGTTTATGTGTATGATACTGGTAGCAATGTAACTCTTGCAAGTTATAATGATGAGCAAGACGCTGCAAAGTGGATAAATCGTTCTTTGTTTTTAGATATTCTTGATGAAGACGGAATTATTAATTATCCTTATATTATTATTAACAGAAGAGGTATTGTAAATAGTATGGATAGTTTAGTACAACTTTATAATCACGAATTATTTCATCATATGCAATATTTATTTTGTAAATCTACTAGTGGAGACAGGTGTGTAGCTGATTTAACAATAACAGAAGGAATGGCAAATTTTGCTAGTTCAAAAGTAAGTAATGTTAATACAACAAATAATTTTTTAAATAATTGGGCTGGAATTTATACTAAAAATACTAGTACAAGATTACCTGATATAGTTGATAAAGGTGGAAGCGTAGGATATGCACTATTTACATATTTCTATTCATATTCTACAAAATCAAATGATTGGGCAAGAATTCTTATGAATGCTCATAACGAAAATTCCCCATTTTCTTATATACAAAGCAATACATCAAAACAGAATTTAATAGATACAATAAATGATTTAGCTTATAATACAATTAGTCAAAGTTATGATAATAAATCTTTAATATCTAATAAAGGAATAAATAATAAATTAGAATTGAAAGATAAGAAGTCATATAATTTAACTATAAATGAAGGATCAATAGATTATTTTGAATTAAATTCAACGACAGATTTGAGTGTATCAACCAACAATAATGATTATTTAACTATAAAAATATATGGATACAAAGATGGAGTTTATAAGGAATTAAAAAGCTCATCTGATAAAATAGAAGTAGATACAGCATTTTATGTAAAATATGATAAATTCTATTTAGTTGTAACAAATGGTGATTTAACAAATTCTTACAATTATACAATCAATTTAGGAAATAGCAAGTATGTAGAAAATAGCGAGTATGTTACAACATTTAATAACTACAATATAGAAATAACAATGAATACAAAAGTAAGTGGAATTGAGGTTAAACAATACTCAAAAGGAATTGTTGATGAACTTCATCAAAAAGAGTATTTAGATTTTGATACTACTACAATGGGTATAACTGTTTCTAATAAAATATATTATGATTTTAATACCGGTTATACATATATGACACAGCCATATGGTGGAGACGTTTGGTGGAAAGAAAAAGGAACATCACAAATGGTTGATTTAGGAACAATCCTTGATAAGTTAATCAGTATGGAAAATGTAACAAAGATTTCTGATAATCATTATAAAGTTAAAATGACAAAAAATGATATAAAAGGATTGATGAGCTCTGCAAATTCTGATACATCAGCGATTAAAGGTGATATTAATGTTGATGTTTATACAGAAAATGGTTATATTGTTAAGTTAGAATATGATTTTTCTAAAATGGTTTCTGGATTTGAATTGTTTACAACAACTATTAAATTTTCTAATTATGATAATGCTGGTGATGTAGAAATTCCACAAACTATTGTTGATAATGCAAAAAATATGTAGGTGAAGTATGAAAAATAATATATTTATTAAATTACTGTGTAGCATTCCTGTAATTCTGGTTTTATTGTATTTTATTCCATCTTTAGGAGTATGCTTAATATTATTTAGATACTTTATATATAAACGTAATAAATATTATTCAATACCAATAACTTTAATTGTATGTGGTTTATTAATAGTTGTACCACAAGCTATTAATACTATTATAAAAATGTTAAAACTTAACAGTGTAGAAATTCCATATTTAAGCACTATAATAACCTCCGACATTTATATAAAGTTATTAAGTTATAGTAAAATGTTAATTACTGTTGGTGTTATATTTTTTATCCTTTCGTTTATATTTAGAAATGTATTTGAT
>JAGKUT010000021.1 GCA_021152765.1 Actinomycetes bacterium | reverse complement strand
ATTTAAGATTGATAATGTCGCTATTTTTAGTTATACATTTCCAAATAATGAATCAGAAGTAATTATTGATAGTGATAAGCAAGATGCTTATTTAGGTAATATATTAAAAAATAGAAATATGAATGGTGAATTTCCACTATTAAAAAGAGGTAAAAATATTATTACATGGACTGGTACTATTACAAAAATAGAAGTTATTGCAAATAGTAGATGGTTATAAGAAAGGAGAATGTAAATGAAAAATATATTAAGTATGGTTAGAGGAGATACACAAGCATTAGAACTTGAAATAACTGATAATAATATACCTACAACAGTAGATAGTATATATTTTACAGTTAAAAATGACACTAATACAGATGAAGTATTATTTCAAAAAAAATTAAATGATGGTATCTCTTTAACAGATAATATTTACAATATCATTATAGATCCATCAGATACTGATGAGCTAGACTATGGTAGATATGCTTATGATATAGAAATAATTAAAAATTCTGTAAAAAAGACAATCTTAGTAGGTATTCTAGAAATCAGTGAAGAAGTTACTTTCACTAACAATGAGGCTTAATTATGAAAGCAATTTTAAGAAGTATAAATAATTTTAGTTGTAAACTAAAACAAAGCAATAACTTAAAATATAATATCAGTCCTAAAATAAGAAGTAATAAATTTAAAAATATAAGTGGTAATGGTAATGTAACTATTGAAGATGCAATCAAAAGAAATTTAAAAGATTATAAAATATATGGTAATACATATCAGAATAGTACAAGTGGGAAGAATTTGTTTGATAAAGATACAACTAATGTTTTAAATGCTTATTTTGATAGCAGCCATATTAACATTACTGCAGATACTACTAACAAGGTTATTTATTTACCTTGCAAACCTAGTACAACATATTCTATTACACAAGGTGCTTCAAGTTTATCAAATCATTTATTACAAATAGGAACTACAAATACAAAACCTGAAATTGGAACAACAACATATTCATTTGAAGACCATAGAAACGATTTAACTTTTACTTATATAACAAGTAGTACTGCAAAATATATAATAATTAGATTAAGAAATGGTGATTATACTGATAGTACTTATATGTCAACTGTTCAACTAGAAGAAGGTTCAAGTGCCACTTCATACGAACCATATACCGGTGGACAACCAAGCCCTAATCCAGATTATCCACAAGAAATAGTAAGTTGTGGAGATAGGACTAAGAATTTGTTTGATAAGAACAATGCCAATATAATAAACGGTTATATTCAAGGTAATACAGGAAAAATAATATTGGGTAATAGTGACCTAATTGCATACATAAAATGCAAACCAAACACACAATATTCATTTCAAAGAATGCAAATAAGAGACAATAAAGGAAGATTAAGAATAGGAACAACGCAAACTATACCAATAGCCGATATGGCAGTTGAAAATTTCTACTATAAAGGTAATTCTGAATATAGTACTAACAAATTAGATGGATATACAACCGGTGCTAACGCAGAATACTTATTATTTTATTTTTCACAAATATCAGGTATGAGCCAAAATGAAATAGACACCATATTAAGTTCTATCCAAATTGAAGAAAATTCAATCGCCACATCACACGAACCATACGGATATAAAATACCAATTAATGTTAATAATAGTATAACAAATATATACCTAGAAGAACCATTAAGAAAAATAGACGGATATAATGATTATATTGATTTTGCAAATGGTAAGATTGTTAGGAAAATAAAAGAAATTATATTAGATGGAAGTTTATCTAATAATTTTAACAATCCGACAATAAATAACAATACAATTAGATTTGATATTCAGAATATTTTACTTGGTTCGTTACGTTCAAATCAAAACAAAATTATATGTGATAAATTTATAAGTTTGTATGGTAATAATAATGATTATGAACATATAAGAAATACGAACACTTCATATAATAATGTTCTTATTGTATATATAAATAAAATACGATTAAATTTATATACAAGAGAAGAATTTATAAATTGGTTATCATCAAACCCAGTAACAGTATATTATGTATTAGCAACCCCAACAGAAGAAGATATAGAATTACCAAATATAAATTTAATAGAAGGTAAAAATATTATTACTATAGGTACTGATGTACAAGGTGTATTTGAAACTGAATACTATTCAAAAGAAATTATTGATATATCTAATTATAAATATAATTTAAGAAAGGTAGAGGACTAATAGCCCTCTTTTTTGGTGTTATATGATAAGAGTTTATGATAGTAATGAAAAAGTATTTAATAATAATGGTATAAAAATCTTACATCCATTATTCGCAGAAATAACAAAAGCAGATAATGGAGATTATTGTATTGAATTAGAAGATATACTTGAAAATATTGATTATTATCAAAAAGGAATGATCATAAGAGTATCAACACCGTGGGGAGTGCAAGGTTTTAGATGTGATAATCCAGAAATAAAAAATAACAGAATAATATCTAAAGCCTGGCATTTAACCTATGACAGTAAGAATTATATTATAACTGATAAATCAGCTGTAAATAAGAACTGTAATGCAGCACTTGATTACTACAATAGTAATGCGGATATAGAAACACCTTTTACAACTATAAGTGATATATCAACTGTTTTAACAACGAGAATGGTAAGAAAGACTTTATATGATGTATTTGTGTCTTTAATAGATTCTGATAAGTATGGAGGACATTTATATAGAGATAATTTCACATTTGGAATAAAACAAAATATCGGTGAAGACAGAGGAGTTGTTCTAGCAAACAATAAAAATATAAGTGATATATCTACATCAGAAAATTGGGATAATGTATGCACAAAAATACTACCATATACAACTGATGGAGAAAACGCCATTTTACTTGATGATGTGTATGTTGAATTGAATGAACAATTATACGATATACCATATACAAAAATTGTTAAATTTGAAAATATATATAACGCAGATGATTTTGAAACATATGAGGCTTTTTTAAATGCTACAAAGTTATGGTTACTACAAACTGCTAATGAATATTTACAAGAAAATAAAGTACCAAAAATCAATTATTCTGTAAGTGCAAAAATAGACAATATTTCTGATATAGGAGATACAATCTATGTTAAACATTCTAAATGTAAAGTAAATATAACAACACAGGTTATATCAATCGTATGGGATGCTATAAGTGGTAAATACAAAAAGATAGAATTTGGTAATTTTAAAAAAGAATTAAAAAATCTAACTCAAGAAATAGTATCACAAGCAACTAAACAATCTGAATCATTAGTAAAAGAAAATAAAATAATCCTGGAAAATGAACTAGCTCAAGCAACAGCTGCAATAAATAATGTATTAGGTAATAGTTATGTCATTTATGATGGGGACAAGATCTTAGTAGTTGATTCACTTCCTAAAGAAGAAGCTACACATGTAATAAAAATATCTTCAGGTGGTATAGGATTCTCAGAACATGGTATAAATGGACCTTTTAATTCTGCTTGGTTAATAGATGGAACATTAGACATGCAACAAATTAATGTTATAAACCTTACTGCTTCATTAATAAGAGGTGGAGTATTAAAACTAGGTGGTGCTAATGATACTAACGGTATATTAGAAGTATATGACGAAAATGGAAATGTTATAGGAAGTATTGATAAAGATGGAATACACTTTGATGTTACAGACAAACTTAACTTTTTAAAAACAGTAGAAGGAACAGATCAACTTGGATTAGATGACAGTCTAGAATATAAGCCTATATCATTCTCTGTAAAAGGACATACAGAAATAATAAATTATCTATATCCATCAGATGATTTGTACCCATCAGACGATTTATATTTGGAAGGATTGTGATTTTATGAAACTAACATTATGTATAGACAAACAGCCTAAAACTAATCCGTCAAATGAATTAAAAACATATGAAATAAATATTGGTAATAGATTATGTTCTTATAATGATGTGTATGATGAATTAGTAATTAAATTAAATGACGTTAATCAATTAGAGGGTATTATAAAAAGAAGATGTAATATAGATAGATTTGATATTATTACAAAATTACAAGAAGAATATATACAAACATTAGAAATACCAGAAATAACTCTTTTTGAGGGTACAAACTATGTATATTTACAAGAATTTGACTATCTTAATATGAAAATTGAATACCTAACAAATGTTGAAATGAATAAACATTTTGCTAAAACAGAAGAATTCCATTCAGCATTAGTATTAACAGCTCAAGAATTTAATCTTAAACTATCAAAAAAGTTAGATGGTGAAGAATTTACACATGCAAGTATAGTAGCAAAGATAAATGATGATACAAGTGAAGTACAGATAGAAGCTGATAAAATCAACATGAAAGGTAAAAAGTGGAACCTTACTGTTGATGATATGGCTATAGAAAGTACAAATTTTAGTGTATCAAAAGAAGGACATATGAGAGCTACCTCTGGAGAAATAGGTGGATTTAATCTAGATGATACAAAATTTTATGTTGAATACGAGCCAGAAGAACAAATATTTACAGTTCAGGATTATAATAAAGTTCGAGCATATATTGTAGGAACAGGTACATTAACACCAGAAGAACTTATACGATATGATGTTAATAATGACGGTGTAGTTAATTTACGAGATGCAGCAAAAATAATGAGAAATATATATTATAGTAAAGCGGCTACATTTCAAATAGATAGTAGTAGTTTTGACAAATTTATATCAATGACTTACAACGGAGAAGAAAAAGTAAGAATTGGAACAGGACAAGCAATACTCCCTTCAATAGTTATACAAGAAAACTTCGATATTAGAAAAACTGCAGGGACTTGTCCATATTTTCTAAATATATTACAGCAAGACAATAATTCTGCATATATCAATATATGGACTGATGGCTATACCACTTGTGAATTTAATGTACAAAATCCAAATGAGCAAACACCAAAAATACACGTAGATTTTAAAACCGGCGCTGTTAAATGTGTTTCATTAACTCAAACTTCAAAAGAAGAGTATAAAAAAGATTTCGAAAAATTAGATAATGCCCTAGATATTATAAAAAATATAGATATATATAAATATCATATGAAAGAGGAAAATGATACAGATAAAAAACATATAGGATTTGTAATTGGCGATAAATTTAATTATTCGAAAGAAGTTACATCAAAAGAAAATGATAGCGTTGAACTATATTCCTATATATCTGTATGTTGTAAAGCAATACAAGAACAACAAGAACAAATAAAACAACTTCAAGAAAAAATTAAAAGATTGGAGAGTGATAAATAATGGCATATCAAAGAGTTAATTGGCAACCAGGAACAAAAGTATCGGATCCATACGTAGAAGTAGATGGAAAACGAGGTACTTATACACCTGCTGTGTATTCAGGTTCTACACCTTGTAATCCTACAAGTTTAAATATAATGGATGCTGGTATAGAAGAAAATTCTAAGTTGTTAAATGGAAAACTAACTATAGAAGATATAACAGTAGATAAAATTGAATTTAAAAATAAATTTAATAAAAATACAGTAGTTAAGGAATCAATTATAGATTTAGATGGTTCTGAATTGTCTGGTTATTCAAGTTGGTGTTCAAGTGATTTTATACCAGTAAAAGCAAATACAAAATATGTATATCAAGGTATTACAAATCAAGGAAGTGAAAAATATTCTGCATATTATGATAGCAATAAACAATTTATAAGTTATTTTAGACAAGAAACAGGCTCTAATAAAAGAATAATTATTCCAAATGGAGCACAGTATGTCAGATTTTCTATGTTGATTTCTGATATTGATGCTTTTCAATTAGAATTGGGAGAATGGTCTACTGAATATTCATCATATAAAGAACTTACATTTGGAGAAAATTTAGGTATCAATGGTTCAGATAAAGTTGGTATGGTTAAATGGTATGCTGGCCCAACTGCACCAGAAGGATACTTAATATGTGATGGTTCAGCTATAAGTAGGACTGAATATAGCGATTTATTTGCTACTATAGGAACTTTTTATGGTAGTGGCGATGGTTCAACCACATTTAATATACCAAATGTAAAAGGAAGAGTAATTGCTGGTTTAGATTACAATGATACTGATTTTGACACATTAGGAGAGACATTAGGAGAAAAGACACATACTTTAACAATTGAAGAATTACCAGGTATGGTTACAGTACGAAAAAATAAAGATAATGGTTCCGGTAACAACAATTGGAGTCAAATATCTGGATGGGGAAATTATCAAAATAGTTCAACAGGAGATTTGGTAAATCAACCTTATAGTATTATTCAACCTACAATAGTATTAAACGCAGTTATAAAAGCATACGAAGAAACACCTACACTTGCAAATGTAGTAGATAATTTAAATGGAAATAGCACAACAGATGCTCCTAGTGTTCATGCGGTAAATGAAATAATTAACAATTTAAATAATTATTCAAACGAAGAAATTATAGTCGGAACATTTTTTGATAAACCAAAATATAGAAAATGTTTTAAAATAAACGGTTCTTTATCAACTATATCAACTGGCATAAGTGATATGGAAGATTTGGTAGATTTAAGAATTCTTGTAAAAGATACTATCAATGGTTATTGGAGACCAATTCCGTGGACTTTTAACGATAGTAGTTATAACAGTTCATTTACTGGTGGTGTTATTATCAGTTCAACAGGAAATTCAATAATTTTCCAAGCAGGTAATGATTTGACAAACACTTCTAAATATATCGCCATATTAGAATATACAAAAACAACAGACTAAACGCAATTTTGCGTTTTTTCTTTAACATATACAAAAAGTATCATTGAAGATAAAAAAGTAATAATTAGAAAGAAGGAAATAAAATGGAAAAAATAATAAGTATTTTAAATGAGGGGTTAAGTACAAATAAAATAATCCAGGCATTAATAATTATAATAATGTTTGATGCTGTATTAGGAAGTATAAGAGCATTAAAAGAAGGAAAAGCAAATAGTACAATAGGAATAAATGGATTACTAAGAAAAGTAGCTATGCTGTTAGGCATGGTTTTTTTATTGCTTGCAGATCATATTTACAAAATCGATTTACTCTTTATGATACCTGATGAAATAACAAATACTATTCATTTAAACAATATAGGATTAACTGAAGTGTTCGGAATTATGTATATATTATGGGAATCAATAAGTGTTCTTAAAAATATGTACTTATGTGGATTACCAATTCCAAAATTTATGAGAGAAAAATTAGAAACTTTATTGAAAAATATGACAACAGAATTAGATAAGAAAGAGGGATAATATGGTTAAAATAAGAAAAAATTTGCTTCCAGAGAGTTTATACTACTGGAAGTCTCCTTATGAAATGAAACCAACAAGAATAGTAGTACATAATACAGCCAATGATGCATCAGCAGATGCTGAAATCAAATATATGAATCGTTCACCAGAACAAGGCGGTGTTCAAGTTTCATATCATTATGCAGTAGATGATATAGAAGCAGTACAAGGTTTACCTGAAAATAGAAATGGTTGGCATGCAGGAGACGGAAATGGCAAAGGTAATCGTGAGGGAATAGCAATAGAAATTTGTTATTCTAAATCAGGTGGAGAGAGATTTATTAAAGCAGAACAAAATGCAGTAGACCTAATAGTAGATATTCTTAATAGATATGGTTGGGGAATAGACAAAGTTACTAAACACCAAGATTATATGAATAAATATTGTCCTCATAGAACATTAGATATGGGGTGGGATAGATTTGTTAAAATGATAGAAAAACGTCTTAATGAGTCTAAAATACCTAAAAAAGATAATACTATAAATGTATTTGCACAAGGTTATACAAATGAAGATGGATGGCTACTACAAGTAAAGAATAACGAAGATTATGTAGGATGGAAAAATCATCCTTTAAGATATTTAGCAATGAAAACAGATATTGGGTACTTAAAATATAGAGTCACTACAATAACAGGCAAAGTTCTACCGTGGGTAACTGGATATAATATAAATGACTTAGTTAATGGTTGTGCTGGTAATGGTGAACCAATTGCAACAGTAGAAGTATATTTTTACACTCCAGATAGTATTAGACCTTACAAAAAGGCTAAATATAAAGTTAATGATTATGATTGGCAATATGACACAGAAACATCTAATGGTCAAGATGGTTATGCTGGCGTAAAAGGTGTAATTGCTACTAAATTTGAAATTGTAATAGAATAAAAAAAAACTAGCTTTGGCTAGTTCTTTTTTTGTCAAAATATGTTATTTTTGTTGACAAATAAAAAAAAAGTTGTAAAATATTTTACACATGCGAATCAAAATACTGTTGACAAATCAATTCTTGCATTTTATAATTATATTGTAGGATATGATAAGTCCATACATTATTTGCAAAGATTTGCATAATATAAAAAAGCGAGATATATTCTATTTGGTTTTAGATGTATCTCCACTTTAAAATTTTGAGTGCACCTAATTATAGGTGCTTATTTTTTTCTAAGTTAGTAAGAGCTTCGATAATTTTATGTACTTTGCCTAATATTAAATATATTATTAAAAAGTATTCCACCTAAATGATGAAAAAAGTAAAATATATGCCTGCTTCATCTAACCACCTCCTCCAAACATATAAGTTCGTGGAGGCACACCTATTAGAATATATCTCTGTTAAAAATTATATTATTTATTTTAAGTTAAGTCAATATCATTTTATGACAATTTTTTTGCAACGATAAAATGAATAAAAAAACTAGCTTCGGCTAGTTCTTTTTTTGTTGCTTTAGATCATTAATTGCGTTCCTTAAAAATTGGGCTTTGGTCAGTCCATGTTCTTTAAGTAATAAATCTAATTCTTCTTTTTCAGCTAATTCCAAGGCTTCTTTTAATGATTTTATACC
>JAGKUT010000172.1 GCA_021152765.1 Actinomycetes bacterium | reverse complement strand
AATCGAATAGAGAAAATTTTTCAATATACTTGAATGTTTTTCCCTTTCACACCACCGTACGTACCGTTCGGTATACGGCGGTTTAATTTGTAATAACATGTACTTTTAGGTAGTGGTCTAGCGAATTTACTAGACCTCTTTTATTTAATCTCTCTTTGGATATTGCAGTTTCTAGTACTCTTGTATGAGCAATGTGATAATAACCTCTTCTAGAGTTTACTGTCACATATGCATCTCTATGTGATATTCCTAGTTTTCTAAGACAAGTGTATCTTTTTCTTATCTTTTTCCATTGTTTCCAAATTATTACTCTAAGTTTTCTACGTATATTTGGGTCAATTTCTTTCATTAATAAAGTTTTCATATCTGCAATTTTAAAGTAGTTAACCCAGCCATATATTAATTGCTTTAGTTTAAGAAGTCTCTCATCTAAACTAATACTTCTACTTCTAATCAGTATATCGCGTAGTTTAGTCTTAAACTTTTGTACTGACTTAATATGTGGTTTGGGTCTCCATATATTCTGATTAATTTTCTTGTAAAATCCAAAACCTAGGTATTTTATATTATCTGGTCTTGCAATTTTACTCTTTTCCACGTTTACTTTTAAACCTAATTTCTTAGTTATAAACGTAGTTATACTTTCCATTACTCTGTTTGCTGCTTTTTCTGATTTAACCATTATTAAACAGTCGTCGGCATATCTAACAAAGTTAAGTCCTCTTGCCTCAAGTTCTTTATCTAATTCATTAAGCATTATATTAGATAATAAGGGACTTAAGTTTCCTCCTTGTGGAGTTCCTTTCTTGGTTGGTTGCAATACACCATTTTCCATTACTCCACTTTGCAAGAATTTTCTAATTAGAGATACAAGATTTCCATCTTTTATTGTTCTTCTTATTATTCCTATTAGTTTATCTTGATTTACTTCATCAAAGAATGATTGTAAGTCAATATCCACTATCCAGTCATATCCATCATTAAAACACTCCAGTGCCTTAATAACTGCCATTTCACATGAACGACCTGGTCTAAATCCATAAGAAGTATTGGAAAATTGTTGTTCATATATAGGAGTGAGTACTTGTACTATTGCTTGTTGTATTACTCTATCTATGACACTTGGTATACCAAGTTTTCTCATTTTTCCATTTTCTTTTGGTATTAATACTCTTCTTACTGGTTGTGGTTTATACTTTCGATTTCTTATTTGCCATAGTATCTCTTGTTGGTGTTCTCTAATATAAGTAAATAATTCATCTACAGTTACACCATCAACTCCACTTGCTCCTTTATTCTTATAAACTTGTTTGTATGCTTTATTCAAGTTGTCTTTGGAAAGTACTTTTTCTAAAAGTTCCATATCTGTTTCCACCTTTCTAATTTCGTACATAGACTAATCATCTTTTATAGGATTTATTTCTTAGATACGCTAACTTTTACCTACGTATTTATTCTGACTATAGTCTATTTCAATTTTCAGTAGTCGAAACTACAAATTATTCAGTCCTTCCTAGTTTTCTAGTACTACGACCTCTGCTGACTTCTTACGATAAACCTTTTTCGACCAGTTTTCTTAATAGGGTTCTCCTTAACTGTTCGTAAGACCTCCCGCGGTAAGACATATATCTTTCATCGATTAGCTACTTACTTTACTACATAAAGTTACGAGTATCTTTTGGACTTTAGTTTGTTGTGCAACCTTATCCATTTATGCAGCCTTATAATAAGTTTCTGTTCGTTAGCCCTCGATTTTGTTTCACACTTCCTTTAGCCCCAGACTGATGCTTTGTGCTTCCCTAACACTTCGTTGATACCTACGCGTGTATTGGACTTTCACCAACTAGATATATGACATGCACGGCACACACAAAAAAAGATTAAGTATAAACTTAATCCTATAATTGTTGACCACATTGTGTACAGAATTTAGCACTATCTGATGCTGGAGCACCACATTTTGCACAAAATCTACTAGATTGACTTTGCTGTTGAGCACCTGGTAAATTATTAATCATACCAGCAGCCATCTGAGTACCAGCATTAGCCATACCCATTCCAACAAATCCTCCTGCAACGCCATTTTCATTATTAGCAGCATGAATCATAGCTTCACCTGCAGCAGCAGCCATAGCGCCTTGTAAGTTTTTACTATAAGCATCGCTCATAATACCAACTCTTTCAGATTCAGCATTAGCCATTCCTCTAACTTTATCAATTTCACGAATTTGAGCTTTAGCTTCCTCACTAGCATTAATATTAATAGTAACTTCTCTATCAACAATAATACCATATTTTTCATGCCAATCAGCATTTAATAAAGTATTCATTTTGTCAGCTATAGCAGATCTTTGACCTTGAATTCTATTAAATGGAATATTATTCTCAGTCATAACACCATTAATAGCTTCACTTATCTTTTGAGCAAACTTACTCTTTAAAATATTTCTTCCTTCAGTTGAAAAAATATCATCAAAAGTTAATGTATCTTTAGGATTAGCACCTAACATTGTATTAACTAAAATAACTGGATCATCAACTTTAATATTGAACTCACCATTATAAGTTACCTCAACACTTCCATAAACAGGATCAGCAATAGTCTCTGGTTGTTGAGAACCATAAGTAATAGCTGGTAAAGTCTTAATATTTACATAATAAACTCTTTGGTCTTTAGCACTTTGACCACCATAAGTAATACGTCTACCAATAGTCTTAATAGAATCAACTATGCTCTTACCTAAATTTCCAGCAAAAATACTTGGTTCAGTACTACTATCCCATGAATAATCTCCTGGAGTATCAGTAAACTCAACTATTTGACCATTATCAATAATCATCATAGCCATTCCTTGAGGAACAATTATTTTACTTCC
>JAGKUT010000171.1 GCA_021152765.1 Actinomycetes bacterium | reverse complement strand
TTTAAGACAATATGATAATAATCAAGAACTAATAAAAACTATCAAAGGTTCAAATGATATTGTTAAAGATGTTAAAGAATTATATTTAGATTTATTTGAAGATGCAAGATTAGAATATAACAATAAACAAACTAGAGATGATAGAAAAATATATAATTATTTTAATAAAATAGCAAATGATACAAAACATGATCTTGCTTGTGAGATAGTTATTGAACTTGGAAATATGGAATATTGGGATGAGAAAAGTTTAGAATATAAATATCAAATGACACAAGTATTTGAGCAACAACTTGAAGATTTAAAAGAAATAGTTCCAGATTTTTATATAGCAAATGCTACCATACATTTTGATGAACACTCTCCTCATATGCATATAGTTGGAGTTCCAGTTAAAGAAAATTGTAAAACTGGTTTATCAAGGCAAATCGGAAAAACTTCTATCTTCACAAAAGAATCATTAGTAGTTATTCAAGATAAAATGAGAGAAAGATGTATTGATGAATTTAATATTGCTTATGGTATGGATTCAAAGTTAAAAGAAAAACAAAAAGGAAAAAATAGAGATATTACTTCATATGAAAGAAAACTCTTTAATGAAAGAGTTAAAGGACTTAAACAAGAAATATCTAATCTAGAGAATGAAGTATCTGATTTGGAAGATAATAAAGAATCTATCAATAAGCAAATAACGAAACTTAACAAAGATAAAGATGATATAAGTGATGAAATAGATAAAAAAAGAAAAATCAATGATAAAATTATTCTTAAAACCAAAAATCAACTATTAAATGAAAATCAAAAATTGAAAAATGAAAATGATGATTTAAGACGTGAGAATTATCAGCTTAAATATAAAAATGAAGAATTGGAAGATCAAAAGAATTATTTACTTTATTATATTAAAAAGTTTTTAGATAAAATGCCTAAAGTAATTAAAGATATAGTTGAAAAAATATTTGATAGAAATATGAGTGTCGATTTATATAAATCTCAATATGATTCAGAAATGTTAGAAAGACAACAAAAAAGAATTGAAGCAAATAATCGAAGATTTAATTTATTTAATAAAAGAGAAATTGAAAAAGCAACTAAACATTTAAATAATGAAATGGATGAAGCAGCTGAAGAATTTTATAAAACAAAGAAAGACAAAGAAAAAGACGATGGCTTATCACTATAAATTATCGTCTTTGTTTATTACATTGTTTTTGGAGCTTGTTTTTCAGACATTTCATATTCAGCAAATTCTTTTTCAACATATTTTTTTACACTATCAATATATGCTCTTACTGAATCTCCAATATTACTGGCATTTATTTTTGAAATAATTTCTGGTGTAATTTGCATAAGATCTTGTGGATCGATTGTTAATGGTGTCTTTTTAAAAAAATCAAATTTTGCATTTTTTTGTTGTTCGTTATTAAAAGTTAATATATTATCATCAGAAAAGTTTGCAAACAATCCACTTGTTGGAGCCTCCTCTGTATCATAAATGCGAACAGACATAATAGCTTTTTCGCCAGAGTAATGTTCTTCAAACAATCCATTTCCTTTATATGTTACTAATGTATAAACATCTCCTATTTCTTCACCAGTAAGTAAATTATCCGTATTATTATCTTCCTTATAACATTGTTCATCGCCTGGATTTTTAAGAATTCATGGTATATTATATATAGAACTGATATTTATTAGTTATTCTTTTAGATATAAGTGTTCAAAATAGGCTCTTGTATCGCACCAAATTGGATAGAAAAACACCGAAAGGTGTTTTTTTTCTGTGGACCCTATAGAAAAACCTATGACAAACAAATAAATAGTATACATAATTAATAAAAAATATGATATAATGAAGCAGAAGGTGATTCCATGAAAATATATAATACATTAACTAAAAGAGTAGAGGAACTAATACCAAATGAACCAGGTAAGATAAAAATGTATACATGTGGACCAACAGTGTATCATTATGCCCATATAGGAAATTTAAGAACCTACATTTTCGAAGATATACTCGAAAAAACATTAAAATATATAGGTTATGAAGTAACAAGGTGTATGAATATAACAGATGTTGGACACTTAACAAGTGATTCGGACTCTGGTGAAGACAAAATGCTAAAAGGAGCACGAAGAGAACATAAAACAGTACTTGAAATAGCAGATTACTATACACAAGAATTTAAAAAAGATTGTGAAAAATTAAACATTAGATGGCCTGATATTGTTTCTCCAGCAACAAAAAATATAAATGAATACATAAAAATAATAGAAAAACTTATAGAAAAAGGATTGGCATATATTTCAGGTGGTAATGTATACTATGACACATCAAAATTAGAAGATTACTATGTATTAACTAATCATAAAGAAGATGAAATGGTAGTAGGAGTAAGAGATGGCGTAGAAGAAGATTTAAGCAAAAAAAATCAAGCAGACTTTGTACTTTGGTTTACAAAATCAAAATTTGAAGATCAAGAATTAAAATGGGAAAGCCCATGGGGATTAGGTTATCCAGGATGGCATATAGAATGTTCAGGAATCGCACTTAAATATCTAGGAGAACACCTAGATATACATTGTGGAGGAATAGATAATATATTCCCACATCACACAAACGAAATAGCTCAATCAGAAGGATATCTAGGACATAAATGGTGTAATTACTGGGTTCACGGAGAACATCTAAACGATTTAAACGGCAAAATGTCAAAATCAAAAGGAGAATTTTTAACAGTATCATTACTAGAAGAAAAAGGATATAGTCCACTTGCGTATAGATATCTATGCTTAAAATCATATTATCACAACGTATTAACATTCAGTTATGATATATTAGATGGAGCTCAAAACGAATATAATAAACTAAAAAACAAAATTAAAAATATAACTCCTACTGAAGAAGAAAAAGAATTAAATAAAATAGAAGAATATAATAATAAATTTAAAAATGGAACTTACGGTGTTAGATTAAATGAGAATGTTGATAATGT
>JAGKUT010000020.1 GCA_021152765.1 Actinomycetes bacterium | reverse complement strand
TAGAGGAAACGTTGATAAATACACATGGCATGAAGTTGGATCATCATACTTACCATCAGACATATTAGCAGCATTATTATATGGACAATTAACAAGAGCAAATGAAATAATGGAAAAAAGAATGAGAATATGGAAAAAAGAAAGTATCAAAGTATTGTTAATAAGTATACCCCTAAAGAAAATAGAATTTATAATGGTTTAGTTGCTTTTGTTATTGGTGGTTTGATGGGAGTATTGGGTGAGATTTTGATTGAATTATATTCTTATTTTTTAAATATTCCTACTAAAGAGGCTTCTGTATTTATGATAGTTACTTTAATTTTTATAGGTTGTTTATTTACTTGTTTAGGTTTTTTTGATAGGTTTGTTCATTTTGCGAAGTGTGGTTTAATTGTTCCTATTACTGGATTTGCTCATGCAATGCAAAGTGCTGCCTTGGAGTATAGAAAAGAAGGCATTGTAATGGGATTAGGTGCTAATATATTTAAACTTTCTGGAAGTGTTATTATGCTTGGTGTTGTTAGTGCTTATGTTTTTGGTTTATTAAGACTTTTATTGATGGGAGCGTAATATGACTAATTATTATAATAATGTATTTTTAAATATGGTTAGTACTGTAACTGGTCCTTATGAAGCAAATGGTCCATTTAGCAAATTATATGATAGGAGCTATAATGATTTTTATTTTGGTGAAAAGAGTTTTGAAACTGCTGAGAGTAAATTAATTGATGATGCTGTTGATATTTTACTTAATAAGATTGGTAAAACTAGGTTTCAAATAGATTTGCATATTTCAGGTGATTTGATGAATCAGCTTGTTAGTTCTAATTATGCGGCAAGTCGTTTGGGTATTCCTTATTTAGGTATTTATAGTGCGTGTGCTAGTAGTGTTGAGGGATTAATTATTGGTGCTAATATGATTGAACATAAGGTTGTTAATAATTGTATTTGTACTGTTTCTTCTCATAATACCTCTGCGGAGAAACAATTTAGATATCCTGTTGAGTATGGTGGCCCTAAGCCTAGATATACAACTTTTACTACTACTGGTGGTTGTTCAGCTTATTTAACTCGAGAAAAGAAGGGAGTACGTATTGACAGTAGTACTATAGGTACAGTGACTGACATGGGTGTTAAGGATGTTTATAATATGGGTGGTGTTATGGCGTGTGCTTGTGGTGATACTATTTATAAACATTTGATGAATACTAAAAGAGAAGCTGGTTATTATGATTTAATTTTATCAGGGGACTTGGGTATTTATGGAAAAAAAATGTTAGTTGAATATATGAAGACAGAATATAATGTTGATTTAAAGAATTATGATGATGCGGCTAGTATGATTTTTGATATTGATAGACAACCTGTATATGCTGGTGGGTCTGGTCCTGCATGTTTACCTCTTGTTGCTTACACTTATGTTATGGATAAGATGAAGAAGGGTGAATTATCTCGTGTTTTGCTTGTTGCGACTGGTGCTTTAATGAATACTACTATGGTTAATCAAAAATTATCTATTCCTAGTATTGCTCATGCGATTAGTTTGGAGGTAATATAATGATTTATTTTAATGCTTTTATATTTTGTGGTATTGTTTGTTTAATTGGTCAGATAATACTTGATAATACTAAACTTACTCCAGGTCATATTACCGCTATGTTTGTTGTATTGGGTGCTTTTTTAGATATATTTGGTATTTATGATAAGTTTGTTTTATGGGCAGGTGGAGGAGCTTGTGTTCCTATTACTAGTTTTGGTCATTTACTTATTCATGGAGCAATGGCATCAGCAGCTGATTATGGTATTATGGGTTTAATGATGGGTATTTTTGATTTAACTGCTTCTGGTATTGCTTCTGCTATTATATTTTCTTTTTTCTTTAGTTTTTTATTTCAACCTAAGGATTAGGTTGATTTTTTTTTTATTTTATTGTATTATATTTCTATTAATTTGAGGTGATATTTATGGCAGATTTTAATTCTATTATTGATAAATATGAAGGTAAGGGTATTCCTTATCGTGATAGAAGTGATGAAATTAGGAGAGTTGTTTCAACTTTATGTAAATATATTTATAGTCAAAATGATAGGGCTATTAAGGAAGTTATTTCTCAGTATAAATGTTTAAAGTATATAAATGATATTCATATTGATGGTCAAAAATGTACTATTGAATATGATCAAGGGGTTGTTAGTTTTTATGTATTTTCTCAAGAATATTTTAATCATTTTTGCGGCGATATATTACGTTGTGATGATGTTAATGGTGAATGTCATAATGTTACACAAAAGGTTTTAGAAGAATGCCATAATTGTGATATTTCTGCTGTTACTTCTGTATGTATTAATACAAATTTTATACTTTATTTTCATTCTTATATTTGTGATAGAAAAGAGAATAAAATCATTGATTTTTCTAAAAAGATTATTATGGATAAGGATGTTTATGATAAGTTATTTTGTTATAAACAACTTAATGATTTAAATTATACTGAGTATAGAGAAGAATTTGATAATTCTGATTATGATGGTTCTTTATATCCTTTATTATATTTATCTTTAGATAAATTAAATCATAAGAGTAAGGTTAAGTCTTTTAAAATAGATAAGTAATATTATCTATTTTTCTTATATTTACAATTAAATTTTGATTTGATATAATTATTTTTAGGGTGAGAGAATGGGAAAAGTTTTAGATAATAAATGTCCTAGTTGTGGTGCGGCTATTCATTTTAAGCCTGAACTTGGTAAGTTTAAGTGTGATTATTGTGATAGTGAATTTAGTGCTGAAGAGTTGAAGGATATGGATAAGTTAAAAGAGGAAGAAATAAAAGAAACAGAAAAAAATAAAGATAATAAGTCTTCTGATAATTATTCTAATTATGTTAATTATAATTGTCCTGATTGTGGAGCTGAGATAATAGCAGACGAGAATACTGCTGCTACTTTTTGTGTTTATTGTGGTAATACTTCTATTATTAAGAATAGATTATCTGGTGAGTTTGCTCCTAAGTATATTATCCCTTTTAAGATGGAGAAGAAGAAGGCTATTGATGCTTTTAAAAGTTTAAGAAAGGGTAGACCTTTAGTACCTAAAAGTTTTGTTAGTGAAAAAAATATTGAAAAGATTACAGGTGTTTATATTCCTTTTTGGTTATATGATGTTAATGTGAGCGGTACTGTTAATGCTAAGGCTACTAAGGTTAAATCTTGGAGTGTAGGGGATACTAGATATACTAAGACTGATTATTATAATGTTGTTCGTAGTGGTAGTATGGCTTATCATAGAGTTCCTGTTGATGGGTCTACTAGATTTAATAATGATATGATGAATTCTATCGAGCCTTTTGATTATGGTAAATTGATTGATTATAATCATGCATATTTATCTGGTTTTTTAGCTGAAAAGTATGATGTTTCTAAGGAAGATGCTTTTACTGATGCAAAAACAAGAACTTTAAATTCTACTAAGGATCAAATGTTAAGTAGTATGATTGGTTATTCTAGTAAGACTATAACTTCTAATAATTTAGAAAGTGTTTCTAATGAAACTGAGTATGTATTACTTCCAGTTTGGATGGTTAATGTTAAGTATAAAGATAAATTCTATTTATTTGCGATGAATGGTGAATCTGGTAAGTTTATTGGTAATATTCCTTTAGATAAGAAAAAGGCCTTAGTTATGACTTTTGTAGTATTAATAATTTCTTTCTTAATATGTGTTGGCATTAGTTACTTAATTTACTGTGGAGGTAGAGCATGAGAAAGTTAAGATTTTTTAGTGTTATTGTATTTTTTTTGTTTTTTAGTTTTAATGTTAGTGCATTAGATATTTATAATGTTGATTATAGTAGGAGTAATGTAAAGGTTATCGATAGAAGTGAATCTAATAAATGGGGTGTAAATAAGCATTGGAATATAAATAGTGGAAATATAAATAATGTTAAAAGTGTTCCATATGTTGATTCTGATTTGAAGGTTTATGATTTTGCGGATATATTAACTGATACTGAGGAAAAACAGATTTATAATAAAATTCAAAATTTTATTGAACATACTAATATAGATATGGTTTTTGTATCTATTGATATGCCTTATAGTTATGATTCTAAGAATGAGGATTTTGCTGCTGATTTTTATGATTATAATGATTTTGGTTTAAATTTTGATAAATATAATGGTATTTTATTATTGAGAAATAATTATTCTAGTGATAGATATTATGATATTTATACATTTGGTGATGCTCAATTATATTTCGATCAAGGTAGATATGATAATATTCTTGATGGCATTTATTCTGATTTTACTAGTAAAAGGTATTTGGATGGTATAAGTAAATTTGTTTCTGATTGTACTTATTATTATGATAAAGGTTATGCTTCTAAGTATGGTCATGCTTATATTGATGATGATGGATTTATTCAATATAATTATTATGTTCCTATTATTCCATGTTTAGGTGGTTCATTATTTATAACTTTGATTATTATGTTGATTTTAGTTAAGAAAAATAAAATGGTAAGAAAAGCTACTACTGCTTCAGAGTATTTAGATAAGGGGACTATTAATTATACTGAACATCTAGATCAATTTACTCATTCACATACTACACATTATACTGTTTCATCTTCATCAGGTGGAGGTTCTCATGGTGGGTCTTCTGGTGGTGGACATTCTAGTGGAGGAGGAAGACATGGTTAGTCTTCTTTTTTTCTTTACATTTTTTTCTTTATTTTTTTAAGGTATAATTTACTTTATTTTATTAAAATGATATAATTTTTATAGATTATGGTAGCAGGAGGATGTTATGGCTAAGAGAAAGAAAAGAAAAGAAAATAAAAAGGACACAGGTTATTTGATTGAATTAAAAGGAATGTTACTTATTCTAATATCTATAATTGGTATTTGTAAGTTTGGTATTGTTGGTAATTTTATTGAAAGTTTTTCTGCTTTTTTTGTTGGTACTGCTTATATAATTTTACTAGCTATTGTTTTTATTGTTGGTATATATATGATTATTAAAAGGGATTATCCTAATTTCTTTGATTCTAAGTTGATAGGTTTATATAGTATTGCGGTTGCTTTTTTAGTGTTTTGTCATCTAGATTATATTAAACAATTAGGTGTTCAAGGTACTGATATTTTTTCTGAGACTATTAATAATTTACTTCAGTTTTCTAAAGGAACTTCTCAAGTTCAAGGTGGAGGAATGATTGGTGCGGCATTTTCGTGGTCTTTTGTTTCTTTATTTACTATTGAAGGTACTCGGGTTATTTGTATTGCTTTAATTATTTTTGGATTAATAATGTTTACTGGTATGTCTATTTATGATGTTTTAAGTGCTAGTAAGAATAAGGTAAGTAGTGCATTTAAGCGTGCTGAGGATAAACACAAGGAAAAAAGAGAGCAGCTCAAGATTGAAATACCTAATGAGGTTGAGGAGGAAGAAACTCCTAAAGAGGATCATAAGGTTGTTATTAGTTCTTTTGATGAGTTAAAACAACCTGAAAGTACTCAAGATGATTCTGTTGTTGTTAAGAGTGATGATATTGAAATTATTATGCCTGAGGATTATGAGGAAAATAAGGATTATAAGTTGCCTAGTATAGATTTACTTTCTAAACCTAAGAAAAAAAATTTATCTGTTAATAAGAATAAGATTAATGAAACAGCTAATGTATTGAAGGAAGTATTTAAGGATTTTGGCATAGATGGTCATGTTGTTACTGCTCATGTTGGCCCTGCTGTTACTCAATATGAAATGGAGATTAAGGCTGGTACTAAATTGAGTAAGATTTTAGGTATTCATCGTGAAATTGCTCTTGCTTTAGCTGCTAAAGATGTTCGTATTCAGGCTCCAATTCCAGGTAAAAAGACTGTTGGTATTGAGATTCCAAATGCTCAAACTGCAATGGTATCTGTTCGTGAGATTTTAGAAACTATTAAACCTGAGGATGATGATAAAAAATTATTAGTTGCTTTTGGTCAAGATATTATGGGTAATTCTGTTACATGGCAAATTAATAAAACGCCTCATATGTTGGTTGCTGGTTCTACTGGTTCAGGTAAATCAGTTTGTATTAATAGTTTAATTGTTTCTATGTTAATGCGTACCCGTCCAGATGAAGTTAAATTAGTATTAGTTGACCCTAAGAAGGTTGAACTTTCTATGTATAATGGTGTTCCTCATTTACTTGCTCCTGTTGTTACTGATGCTCGTAAGGCTAATATTGCTCTTAAAAAAATTGTTGTTGAGATGGAAAGACGTTATGATTTATTTGAGAGTAGTGGTACTAAGAATATAGAGGGTTATAATAAATTGGTTGATAAGAAGAACGAGGAAGACCCAAACTTAAATATGAAGAGACTTCCATTTATAGTTGTTATTATCGACGAGTTAGCTGATTTAATGATGGTAGCTGCTAAAGAGGTTGAAGATTCTATTATGCGTATTACTCAAATGGCTCGTGCTGCTGGAATTCACTTGATTGTTGCAACTCAAAGACCTTCTACTGATGTTATTACTGGTGTTGTTAAGGCTAATATTCCAACTCGTGTAGCGTTTGCTGTTTCTTCTCAAATAGATTCACGTACTATATTAGATATGGTTGGAGCTGAGAAGTTACTTGGTAAAGGTGATATGTTATTCTTGCCTCAAGGTGAGAATGTTCCAATTCGTGTTCAAGGTACATTTATTTCTGATGATGAGATAAAAGCAGTTGTTGATTATACTATTTCTCAACAAAAGGCTAGATATGATAATACATTACTTATGGATGATGAAGAGATGAATGCTAAATCAAGTTTTGATGGTGGGGAACATGATGCGATGGAGGAACCTCTTTATAATGAAATTGTTGAGTTTGTTGTTACTCAAGGTAAAGCAAGCGCTTCACTTTTACAACGTAGATTTCATTTAGGTTATAATAGAGCTGCTAGATGCATTGATTTATTAGAGGAAAGAGGTATTATTGGGCCTAATAATGGTTCTAAGCCAAGGGAAGTATTAGTTAAATTAGAAGATGGAGAGGAAGGCTAGTGCTTTCCTTTTTATATTGAATTTTTTTGCATTTTATGGTATATTATTACTAGGAGGTTTTATTATGGTATTAGAGTGGTTAACTGTAATTTTAATATGTGCATTTTTAGAAGTTATTACTGTTAATTTAGTTACCATTTGGTTTATTGCTAGTGGTATTGTTGCATTAATTGCTTCTATATTTATTGACTCATTATTAATACAGGTTGGCATCTTCGTACTTCTTGGCGTATTCTTGCTGATTACTACTCGTAAGCCTTTACAAAAGATGGTTAATGTTCATAGGGAACATACTAATCTTGATAGGATTTATGGCATGAAAGGTGTTGTTACTGAAGAGATTAGTAAAAATAAATCAGGTGTTGTAAAAGTTGATGGTAAGTTTTGGACTGCTATTAGTGATGAAGATATACCTGTTAATAGTATTGTTAAAGTATTAGAAATAAATAGTGTTAAGTTAAAAGTTAAGAAAGTTGAGGATTAATTATGGAATTATTATTTATTATTTTGATTTTAGTGGTATTTATTGTTATACCAAATATTAAGATTGTACCACAAGCTAAGGTTTATGTTATCGAAAGATTAGGTTCTTATTATAAGACTTGGCATAATGGGTTACAATTAAAGATTCCTTTTATTGATAGAGTAGCTAATGTTGTTACTTTAAAGGAAGTTGTTAAGGATTTCGCTCCACAACCAGTTATTACAAAGGATAATGTTACAATGCAGATAGATACAGTTGTTTATTTTCAAATAACTGATGCTAAATTATATACTTATGGTGTTGAAAATCCTATTAATGCGATTGAAACATTAACTGCAACAACATTACGTAATATTATTGGTGAGTTAGAGTTAGACCAAACATTAACAAGTCGTGATATTATTAATTCAAAGATGAGAGCTATTCTTGATGAAGCTACTGATCCATGGGGAATTAAAGTTAATCGTGTTGAGGTTAAAAATATTATTCCTCCTCGTGATATTCAAGAGGCTATGGAAAAACAAATGCGTGCTGAACGTGAAAGACGTGAAAAGATTCTTCAAGCTGAAGGTGAAAAGAAATCTAGTATTTTAATTGCTGAAGGTGAGAAAGAAAGTGCTATATTACGTGCTGAGGCTAAGAAAGAAGCTCAAATTAAGATTGCTGAAGGTGAGGCTGAAGCTATGCTTAAATTAAAGAGTGCTGAGGCTCAAGGTATTAAATTGCTTAAAGAGGCAGGTGCTGATAAGTCTGTATTAGCTCTTAAAAGTTATGAGGCTTTAGCTAATGTTGCTAATGGTCAAGCAACTAAAATTATTCTTCCAGCAGATTTACAAGGTGTAGCAAGTATTGGAACAGTAATTAATGAAATGATAGATAAAAAGTAAAAACTTAGTTTTTACTTTTTTTTGGTATTATTGAATATGTACTTGGACCTTTTATTACTTTTCCATCTATTGTATATCTTGAACCATGGCATGGGCAATCCCATGTTTTATCAAATTCATTAAATATTAATTTACATTTTAGATGTGGACATTTATTTATTATTTTGTGTTCTTTATTTTTTTCGTCTATGTATATTGCGTATTCTATTCCGTTTTCTTTAATATGTTTTATATTTGATTGCTTTTTAGGTTTTATGTATGCTTTTATGTTTGTTAGATTATATTTTATATTGTTCGTTATTTTTTTTGTATTTGTTTTTCTATATGGATTAAATAGATTTATATATTCATTTTCTTTTTTATTTATTATATCTGACATTATTTTAGCTGCAAGTATTCCATTTGTCATTCCCCATTTATTGAATGCTGTTGCGACTAACATGTTTTCATTTTTAATTTTTCCTATTATAGGCATGTAATCATTTGATGTTATATCATAATTATACCATGTGTATTTTATTGGATAGTTGAAGTGTTTTTTGAAGTTTTTAATTGCTTCATCTATATTTTTTTTATGATTTAGTTTATCTGAAAGTTGTGATTTATTTGTTCCATATATTATGTTGTTTTTATAGTATCTTATTGATATTATTTCATTATCGTTTGATATCATGTTTATTTTTTTATTTTCTGCTTCTGCTGCAATAATATATTCTTTTTCTATTGTTGTTTTAAATGGTATTAAAAGTTTATTTATTAATGGATAGTGTGTACATATAAGTATTTGTTTTGCTTTGATTTTATTTTTATTTGTTTTTTTCTCTACCACATAT
>JAGKUT010000019.1 GCA_021152765.1 Actinomycetes bacterium | reverse complement strand
GCTTTTATCTCTATCCATTAATATTACATCTAATCCTTTTTCTTTTGCAATATCTAAAAGTGATTCGTTATCGTCTATGAATATTGCTTCATGTGGTTTTATATTGAATTCTTTTATTGGATAGTTAAAGAATGTTTTATCTTTTTTTTCTTCTCCATATATGCTTGATATATATATTTTATCAAATAGGTTATATATATTATTATTTTTCATGTATGGCATTACACTTGGCCAATTGTCTGATAGTAGTATTATTTTATAGTTTTGTTTTAGATCTTTTAGTGTTTCTAATACATCACTATATAGTTTATATTTATTATCATTATATGTTCTATCGTATGAGATTTCTTCTATTATTTTTTTATCTATATTTTCTAGTATATTACTATAGTATCTTATATACATGTCATATTCTTGTTCTAGTGTTTCTATTTTTTCACTTAAGATATTATTATATTGTTTTCTTTTTTGTTTTAGTTTTTCTATATCTATTTTTTTTATATCTATTAGTTCTAATAGACGTGGTGTTAGATCCCAATTACCTGTTGTTGGATAAGCTAATACTTTTCCAAAGTCTAATATTATATATTTTATATTTTTCATGTGATCACATCCTCTAATTATTTTATCATAATGCTTGTTTATTTTAAATATTTTGTTTTATTTTTGTTGATTTCATTAGTTAATTTGTAGTAAAATATTTATAGGAACATTTAATAGTTGGGTGGAGCTAATCTTCTAACGAAGGGAGGCGATATAATGAAAAAGAAAGATATGTTAATATCTTCCCTAATCATAATTATCTTCCTTTTATTATTCTTACTTTTTATAGTATTAATATAAAAGAATTCACCTAACTCAGCAATGATTTAGGTGATACCAAATATTTAGGCAACACTCAACAATGCAATATTAAGTGTTCCTTTTTATTATATGAAGTTTTGCTTCACTAGATACATTTTAACATAAAAGTTAATTTTATTCAAGTTATTTTAGATTTTAGGAGTTTTTTAGGAGTATTTTTATTTTTATGTATAAGAAAAGCCTTTATTATAAAGGCTTTAATTTCTTAAATGGTGTCCCAGAAGGGATTCGAACCCCTGACCGCTGCCTTAGAAGGGCATTGCTCTATCCAGCTGAGCTACTGAGACAGTCTGTTCCGAAGAACAAACTAATTATACAGCAATTATTTGATTTATTCAATACTTTTTAGCACACTTTTGTAAATTTCTTCGTCATTTACGTTGAAAACTATTTGTTTTACGTCATAATTATCTTCTATTGATAGACAAATTGTGTATATTACTTCTTCTAATATTTCTTTTGTATCTAAGTTACTATATATATATTCATTGAAATTTAATGTTAATGTATCTTCTAATTGTTCTACACTTAATAGTTTTACATTATTATTTAAGAAACTCATTAAGTTTGTATTGTACATTTTTGAGCTTTCTAATTCATCTATTACTATTTTAATTTTTTCTCTATCATCATTTAGATATTTTGTTACTGGTACATAGTAGTAATCATCATTATTTTTACTTACATAGTATGTTGTTACACTTGTTATGTCTTTTGATGATGTAATATCATATTCTTTATTTATTCCAAAGTTTCTATCTAATGTACTTGGTAAGTTTATATTTGTTTGTGGTAGTTTATTTAATAAATTCCCTTCTACATATATTATTATTCCGTCTATTCCATCAATACTTGTTAGTGTATAAGTTAGTGCTTCTATCATTTTTTCTTCTAGATCTTTTTTTATATTTAATATATCTTTTGAAAAATCTATTTTTAATATATTGTTTTCTAGTTTTAGATTTAGTATTTTTGTTTCATCAGGTATTATTGATTTAAATCCATTTGGTATTTGATCTTCTTTTGTACTTCCTTGTATTAGTGATTCTATTAAGTCTTTTGCTTTTGTTTCTATATCTTCACCTGATACCATTATATTTGTTAGACTTACCATATTGTGGCTATCTAAAAGATATATATTATTTGTTTCTACACTAGAATCTATATATGTTACTTCACTTTTAATATTTTTTAATTCCCTGTTTTCTGTTGGTATTAAGTATATTAGAAATAGTGCGAATAAAGCTGATATTGATATAAGTATTTTTTTTAAGTATATTTTTCTTAACATATTCCACCTCTATTAAAGAATATGAAAAAAAGTACTTTTAATGTACTTTTTATAGAGAAATTTCTCCAATTTTTAATAGTTCTACAACTGCAGCTGCTCTACCTTTTACTCCAAGTTTTTGCATTACGTTTGATATATGATTTCTTACTGTTTTTTCACTGATGTTTAGTTTATCTGCAATTTCTTTTGTAATTTTATTTTGTACAAGTAAATCAAAAACTTCTTTTTCTCTTTTTGTAAGAATACTTTTAGACATACTTCCCTCACTTCCTAGTTGGGTGGCTATATTCATATTATTATATGAGGTATTCTAATTTTAGTGAGGGTTTATACTTGGAATTTTACAGATATATATTTATTTTGTTCATAGTTTTCTTGTATTTTTCTTATTATATTGTTTGCGAGTTCTGAATCATGTTTATCACTTGATATTACTACTCTAATTTGATCTCCATTTATTTTTACAAATGCTTTTAGGTTAAATGTTTCATTAATCTCTTTTTCTAGTTTTTCTTCTTCTGTTCTGATATTATTTATGTTTTTAATTTTTTCATACGCTAGATTTTTTTCTTCAGGACTAGCATCTGCATTTACTAATATTGCTTGTAATTCTTCTAGTTCATTACTAACTTGTTCTTCTGCTTCAATTCTTAATGCGGTTAATATACTACTTTCTTCTACATTAACTACTGGTTCTTCTGTTTTTGATACTTCTTCAGTGTTTGTATAATCATTATTTGTTGTCATCAGTAGTTCACTAGGCATTGTTATATAGTATACGCTTAATACAAGTATTAGACTGAAAAGTGTTAAAAACCATAAATTCTTTTTATTTATCATATGTCCTCCTAAATATATCTATTAGATTATATTTGGAGTTTTGATAAATATTACTGTTTTTTAATCATTTCGTCATATTGTCTATACATTTTTTGTACTCCATTTTCAAGTAGGAAGTAATGGTATATATATGGTATTAGGAAGCACATTAGCATATATCCTATTATTACTGGAATTATATTTTTTGTAATTATTCCTAGTAGGAACGCTAAAAGATTCATTAATGCATATATTACTGTTACTATTAAGTGTATTAGTCTTTCATGTTGGAAGAATTTAATTTTTATTAAATGTTCTTCTATAAATTTTTTATCTGCTTTTTCTTTATTTTTTTCTACATATTCTAAATAATCGATTATGTATTTTTTCATACTTTTTCTTTCTATTTTCATATTATCACCATTTAAATTTTATCATAAATATTTAAAAAAAGATACATTTATAATGTACCTTTGATTATACCTAATATTATTAGAACTACTCCGCATCCAATTACTACAAATCCATTTCTTTTTGTTTTTTTAACTGCATTTTCATCGTTTCTTAATTCTTCTTTTGTAGCTTTTTTGGGGCTTCCTGACATATAAGCACCTAGTAAGATCATCATTCCACCTAAAAAGTAAGGTATTAAATCGTACATATTTATCATCTCCTATTTTAATTATAATATATTTTTTTATAAAAAAAAGATGAAAAATTCATCTTAAAATCCGTAGAACATACAAATTATAAAGAATACAATTCCTAATCCTAAAGTAAGTCTTGAGATAAATAATTCTCCTCCTCTTTCTTTACGATTAGCGAATAAATCATCATTTCCACCAGTAATTATACTTGAAGCACTTTCTGCTTTTCCACTTTGTAATAGTACTAGCGCTATTATTAAAATTGATACTATAATTAATAATATTTTCATATTTTAATCCTCCAGTCCTTAATAATTTACCATATTATTTATGTTTTTGCAAGTTTATATTATTTCTTCTTTTATTTTTTTGTTATTTAATACTTCTACCAACTTATCTATTTCTTCTTTTGTATTATAGAAGTAGAAGCTTACTCTACATGTATTTTTTACTTTTAATTCTTCTTTTAGTATTTTTGCGCAGTGGTTTCCTGCTCTTACGCATATATTATATTTATTTAGATATATTGCTAAGTCTTGTGCGAATATATCTTTATAATTAAATGTTACTATTCCACTTTTACTATTTTTATTATATATTGTTATGTTTTTGTTTTGTTCTAATTTTTCTATTAGATATTGTTTTAGTTCTAATTCTTTTTTATGAATATTCTCTATTCCTATATTATTTATATATTCTACTATTTTACCAAAAGCAATAACATCTGCGATATTTGGTGTTCCTGCTTCTAATAGATGTGGTGCTTCTTTATATATTCTTACTCCGTCATAATCGAATGATGCATTCATTCCTCCACCGAATATTATTGGTTTAATATTATTTAGTAGTTCTTCTTTTCCATATAGTACGCCTACTCCTGTTGGTCCACACATTTTATGTGCTGAGAATGCTAGGAAGTCTATATCTAAGTCTTGTACGTCTACTTTTATATGTGGTACTGATTGAGCACCATCTATTACTACTAATATATTATTTTTATGTGCATATTCAATTATTTCTTTTATTGGTCTAATATCTCCTACTACATTTGTCGTATGTGCGATTGATATTACTTTCGTGTTTGGAGTTATTACTTTTTTTAAATTTTCTAATGTTACTTCATAGTTTTCATCTAGTGGTATATAATTTATATTTAAATTTAGTTCGTCTTTTAATTCAAACCATGGAAGTATATTTGATGCATGTTCTGATAGTGTTAATAATACTTCATCATTTTCTTTTAGTGTGTTTCTAAAGTAACCAAATATTATTTTATTAAGTGAATCAGTTGCGCCACTTGTGAATGCTATTTCTGATTCTTTTTTAGCATTTATAAAGTTTTTAATTATTTTTCTTGTATTTTCATACATTGTATCTACTTTTAAACTTATGTCGTAATCTCCTCTATGTGCGTTTGCGGAATAGTTTTCATAGTAGTCTTTTAGAGATTCAATTAATATATTTGGTTTTAAAGTTGTAGCTCCATTGTCAAAGTAAATTATATCTTTTTTTAACATTGGGAAGTCTTCTCTCATTTTTTCACCTCCAGTATTCATCTATTATATTTTTTATATTTTCTTTTTCTGTTTCTTCTATTTCTAATTTATTTGTTAAGAATCCTTTTATTAATAGTTTTGTTGCTTCTTTTTTATTAATTCCTCTTGATTCTAAGTAGAATAATTCATCACTATTGAATGATCCTATCCATGCTGAATGGTTAGCAGTTACATCGTATTCATCTATATAAAGATTTGGATTTATTATACATTCATTGTTTGTTAAATTTATTATTTTATTATTTTGTCCTGCGTCGCATTTTACTATTTTATTTGGTACGAATGATGATACATTGAATTTTAGTTTTCCATCTTTTATATTTACTCCATTTGGATTAATATTGCTTATTGTATTGCTTGCGTTGTGATATGTTAATATGTCATATACTTCTTCTTTTTCTGATATTGTTTTAAGGTTATATTCAATACTAGCATTTTCTTCATCTAGATTTATTATTGTATATTCTTTTATTTCTTTGATGTTATTGAATTTTGATGTTTTAACATTACTATTTTCTTTTAGATAGTATTTTGTTCTTAGTTTTGCGTATTCACCATTTATTTTTTCAAATAATCGTAAATTTACATCTTTATTTACAATTATCATTGTTTCTAGTTTTGTTTTATCTTTGAAATTATAGTTTATTTCTAAGTCTGTATCATTTGTTATTTCTAGTGTTAATGAAGCAATTCCAAATGTATCGTTTGTAAATATATCATATTTAATACTACTGTCTAGGTTTTCTTCTATTATTTTATCGTTTTCTAAAATTATTTTATTCATTTTTTAGTTTTCCTCAACTACTTTTGTCCCTAATTTTTCATCATCGTATCCGTACTCTTCTATTTCTTTTACTAACTCTTTGTCTCCTGTTTTTACTATATGTCCATCTTTCATTATGTGTACGAAGTCTGGTTTAATATAGTCTAGTAGTCTTTGATAGTGTGTTATTAAAAGTATAGCAGGTTTGTTTTCTTTATAATATTTCATTACATTTTCTCCTACTATTCTTAAACTATCAACGTCTAGTCCTGAATCTATTTCATCTAGTATTATTGTGTTTGGTTCTAACATATACATTTGAAGAATTTCATTTTTCTTTCTTTCTCCACCTGAGAAACCTTCATTTATTCCTCTATGTATCATTTGTCTATCCATATTTAATTGATCTACTGTAGAGTTTATTTTTTTAATAAAGTCATATAGTTTGAATTCTTCATTTTTACTTCTCATGGCTGTTCTTAAAAAGTCTGAGTTTGATACTCCTTCTATTTCTAATGGCATTTGGTATCCTAAGAATAATCCAAGTCTAGCTCTTTCATCTGTTGGTAGGTCATTTAGTTCTTTATCATCAAAAAGTATTTTTCCTTTTTCTATTTTATAGTTTGATGAACCCATTATTACTTTAGATAGTGTACTTTTTCCTGTTCCATTAGGTCCCATTATTGCGTGAATTTCTCCACTTTTAATTTCTATATTAAAGTCTTTTAGTATTGTTTTATTTTCTACAGATGCTGTTAAGTTTTCTATTTTTAATGTATGCATATAATCATCTCCACTCCTCTATTATACATTAATTTATGTTTTTTTGAATAGAAATGTCTTTATTTCACATAATATTATTGGATATTCGCAGATATTCACGTAAGAGATTTTTATCTCTTTTTGTTTATGTTTTTTAATTTTTTGGTATAATAATTATGGAGATGATATTATGGATTGTTTATTTTGTAAAATAATTAATGGTGAAATTCCATCTTATACTATTTTTGAGGATGATTGTGTTAAGGTGTTTTTAGATATTAATCCTGCTAGTAACGGACATTCATTAGTTATTCCTAAAAAACATTTTAAGGATATTGATGATATTGATAATGAAACATTAATGCATATTATGGATGTAGCAAGATATGTTAAAAAGTTATTAATTAATAAGTTAAATTGTGATGGTGTTCAATTGGTTCAAAACAATGGTGATTGTCAGGAAGTTAAGCATTTTCATTTGCATGTTAAACCTTTTTATAATGAAAAGCAAGAGTTATTTGATGTAGTTGATATATTTAATAAATTAAAGGATGAGAATTTAAAAGAGGACTAGTTTAGTCCTCTTTGCATTTTATTATATCGTTTTTTATATATTATATATATTGTTGAAAATAGTGTTGTCATGCATACTCCAATAATAGGTGAAGCAATTGCTAGTGTATCAATATCGTTTTCATGACCTTCTATAATAAATTGACTTGGATATTTTGGATTTACATATATTTTATATTCTTTTTCTTTTTCAAAGGTGTTTTTATCTTTATATCCTTTTCCGTATTTGATTTCATATTTTATATTATTATATTCATATGAAAAGACAGGTCTATATGTACATTTATATGGATTCCTTTTATGTTTTGAATTGGTTGATTTTCTTATTTGTGTAACAGTTGCGATGACTGGATCTGTACAGTTTTTCTTTTTGTTTAGGTTTACTGTTAATGATAGTATACCAATTATGAAAAATATTAAGCTTAGTCCTATAAAAAATACAAATACTATTTTTGTTGCTTTGTCTTTCATTTTATTTTCCTTTTATAAATCTATATAGTAAAGTTTTTCTCCATTTTGTAAGTCTTTTATATATTTGGCTCCAAATTTTTCGTAATAGTTTTTTAATTCTGATTTTAAGTATATTTTTTTAAATCCTAAGCGTTTTGCTTCTTTTAGTATTGCGTCATTTAGTATTTTAGAATATCCTAACCCTCTATATTCTTTTTTTACATACATTGTTGCGTACCATGGGGTTAATTCTTGACATTCATCTCCATCTGTAGGAAAAATTGATATGAATCCTACTAAGTTATCATTATCTAATAATACTAATTTACAATAACTTGGATTATCTAAGTTGTTTTTTATTTTGTTTATTGTTTGTTGTATCTTATTATTTAGTTCTTCTTCAGTATCATATTCTGCCCATTCTAATTTTGATAGTCTTGCGATTTCTTCTATGTATTCTTGTTTTTCTTTTACATTATATATTTTCATAATACCTCCTATATTTTTTTTATTTTAGCTACAAAGAATCCTTCATATAGTTCATTTGGTAATACACATATTGTTCCTGGGATTTTTGTAGGTAGTGTCGGAATATTTTTAAATAATTCTTCATTGATTGGAATTATTTCTATTTTATTTTGTTTTATTAATTGTTCTAGTTGAGCCTCGTTTTCTTCATATAGTATTGAACATGTTGAATATACCATAGTACTATTTTGTTTTAATATTTGTAGTGCTTTATCTAGTAATTTTTTTTGTGTTTCTACACTATTTTTTATTAAGTTTTTATTGAAGTGATTTAATGAATTATCTTGTATACTTAGTGTTCCAGATCCACTACATGGCGCGTCTAATAATATTTTATCGAATCTAAAGAATTCATCTAGTTTTGATGCATCTGATAGTAATACTGTTGCGGTTGTTCCTTGTTTATTTAGATTGTATTTTAATCTATCTGCTCTTATAGGATTTTTTTCTACTGCTGTTATTAGTGCTTCTTTATTTGATAAATTATATATTTCTGTTGTTTTTCCTCCAGGTGATGCGGCCATATCAAGTATTTTTTCTCTTTTTGGTTCTAGTACTATTGGAGGTATCATTGATGATAGGCTTTGCATGTATATTTCTCCATTTTTATAAATATCTAATTCTCTTAGATTTTTTTCTTCTTCTAGTATTAATGCATCTTCATACCATGAAACATCTTCATATTTTATGTTTTGTTCATCTAGTATAGTTTTAATATTTTCTTTTGTTGTTTTTGTTGTGTTTACTCTTAGTGTTGTGTTTCTTTTTTTATTGTATCCTTCTAGTATTTGTTTTGTTAATTCTTGTCCGTATTGATTGTTTAGTTGTTCTATTAAAAATTCTGGTATCATACTTTTTCCTTTCTATTTAGTTTCCATAGTATTAAGCTTATTATATATGAAATTATTATTATCATTGGTGCGACTATTATAGCAGTTTTTACTCCATTTTGTACAAACCAATACCAGTCATATACTGGTGATACTTTTCCGTTTTCCATATGTATTATTATATTTATTAGGTATAGTGTTGCGTATATAATTGTTGGAATTATTCCGTATAATGTGTCTTTGAATTTTAGTTTGTTTGTTTTTTCGAATAGTGTGAATGTTATTATACTTAGTACCGGTATTACTAAATGAAAGAATAAATTACTGTTTTGTAATAATGAAATTATTCCATCTTTTGAGATTGGTCCAAGATATGTGAATACTACTATGAATGTTAGTGAAACTGCAGTTGTTGCCATTAGTTTTAGTTTATACATTGTTTTTGTTATTTCTTTGTTTTTTATTTCTTTAATTACGAATATTAAAGAGATTATTCCCATAAATATGTTTGAGTCTACAGTAAAGAATTTGAACATTCCTAGCTTTGTTGTTTCTAGTATTGGTTCTGCCCCATGCGTAATTTTAATTCCTGTAAACATTAGTATTGATGCGAATATCGTTAATAGTACTATTATTATGTTT